>NZ_BAABFR010000012.1:8698-77710 GCF_039541155.1 Tsukamurella soli | reverse complement strand
CGTCGGCCGTCGCGTCCAGCCCGACGGCGAGCTGCGCCAGTCCGGCGCGCGCCGCGGCGGCGTCCGGTGTCCGAGCCAGGATCGCCTCGAGCCGGCGGATCATCGCCGCGTCGGCCGCGCGGAGCAGTGCCTCGCCGTCCGGGGTGACCCGGAGGCAGACGGCGCGGTGGTCGTCGCTCGCGGGACCGCGCACCAGCAGGCCGCGTCGGCACAGGGCGTCGACGCTGGCGCTGACGGTCGGCTTGCCCAGCGCGAGCCGGGCGGCGACGCGGGACGCGCGCTCGTCACCGTCGGACACGGCCGCGAGGACGCGATACT
The DNA here is from genome assembly GCF_039541155.1 of Tsukamurella soli. Lineage (NCBI taxonomy): Bacteria > Bacillati > Actinomycetota > Actinomycetes > Mycobacteriales > Tsukamurellaceae > Tsukamurella > Tsukamurella soli. Next base: position 77,392 of record NZ_BAABFR010000012.1, on the reverse strand, counting down.
GCGCGAGGTTGAGCTCGTGGGCGGCGCTCTCCAGGTGTCGCGCCAGCCGCACGACGGCGCGGATCGCGCGGATGTCGTCGGTCTCCATTGCCACCACCCTACGCCGACTGGTTCGTACTACGAACCGAGAACGGGCGGCGGGCTGGACAGTGTGGTTAGCGTGGGGGGTATGTGCCGGAACATCACTGAACTCCGCGGCCTGGTACCGGCCGCGACCGACGAGGAGATCGAGGCCGCGGCGCGGCAGTACGTGCGCAAGGTCAGCGGGATCCAGAAGACCTCCGATGCCAACCACGACGCGTTCGAGAAGGCCGTCGCTGCGGTCACCGCCGCGACCACCGAGCTCCTCGACTCCCTGCCCGAGCGGCGTCAGCCGCCGAAGACGGTCCCGCCGCTGCGCCGCCCCGAGGTCCTCGCCCGCATCGCCGCACGCGAAGCGAGCGCCTGAGGCTCCGGCCGCGGGTGTGATCGATCGAGTTACCCGACGTGGCTGCCGCTGTTGGGCGCGCCGCTCGATCCGCCGGCTGCGGAGTGCATGGCTCCCGCGCCCCCGACCCCTGTCGGCGAGCCGAGTGCCCGGCCGAGCGCGGCGAGCGGGTGAGCGGCGAGCGGGTGAGCAGTTCCCGGCCGGGTCCCGGCGCTATGTGGGGCGGAGCCGGGCGTGCCCGCCGAGGAGCCCGTCCGCGAGGTGTCGACGGTGACTGTATGTGCCGGTACGGCGTGCACCGGCGCGGCTTTGGACGGCGCGATCACGGGCGGCGCGGCCTGGGACGGCGCGATCATGGACGGCGCGATCACGGGCGGCGCGATCACAGGTGGCTCGACCTCGGGCGGCGCGATCACAGGTGGCTCGACCTCGGGCGGCGAGACGTATGCCGCCGCCGACGACTCGGCCGTGCCGCCAGCCGTGCTGCCGCCAACCGTGGTGCCGCCGGCTGTGGTGCCGGCGATCGCGCCGCCGATGATCTGCCCGTCGGCGACCAGCACCTGCTGCGCGGCCGCGCCGCCCGCGCTCAGGGCGGCCACCGGGTCGCCGGTGGCCGCCAGCGTCGTCGCCGCGGCGTCGGCGGTCTGCGTGAGCCCGAGCAGTGAGAGTTCGGGCGCGTAGAAGGCGGCGGCGAAGAAGACGTCCGTCGCGTGGACGACCGCGCTCTGCACCGGCCCCTGCGGATCCGGCAGGATCGAGAACGGCGCCGGATCGGTGAGCGGCGGCGGCACCGGCGCCACCGCGGGCAGCGGTTCCTGCAGTGCGGCAAGCAGATCCGTGCGCAGTGTGTCCACAGCGCCGGGCAGGGCGGCCGGATCGGCCACTGCGCCTGCGACGTTCATCAGGTCCACCTCGCCGATCTCCACCCCGTTCTGGAACCTCGGCACCACGCGGTTGAGATCCATCCCGATGATCCCCGCCATGGCGTCGTTCGCGGGCGTGGTCACCGCGGCGGCGGCCGCGCCGATCGCCTGGAGGAGGTTGCCGGTGCTGCCGAGCGTGGCCACAAGCGCGCCCGGGCTCGACAGCAGGCCGAGCGGCACCGTCGTCAAGCCCTGCAGCACGTACGGGCAGATCGCGGCGCAGTTCTGCCCCTGATTCGTGAGGAAGGTCTGCAGCAGCGCGCCGGGGGGTGGTGCAGCCGCTGCGGGACCGGCCGCCCAGACGCCCGCGGTACCGGCGCCCACCGTCATCATCAGACCGGCAACGATCGCCGACAATCCTCGAAAGCGCATCACTCCGCCTCCCGCCAGGGCGCCGCGTCCGGACCCAGGCTCACCGTAGGCCGCGTCGGCCTGCGCGGACAATGGCGCGCACGTCCGATTCGCACCGTTTGCGCTGCCGCCGCGCGAGCGATCACGTGAGTTGTCACGTGGTGCAAGCGCGTCGACAGCACGGGCACGCGATGAGCCGCGAACGACACCGCGGACAGCAGCGCCAGTGTCGAAGCACCTCCGTGTACGAGTTCGCAGGTGAATACCGCCGCGAACAGAGGCGCTCCCTCCGTGATGGAGACGGTCGCCGCGGCTGCAGCCAGGATGCACAGCGGTACTGCATTCTGGATCCCTGGAAACGAATGTTCCGCTGTCAGACCGACGACCGCCCCCGCCGCGGCGCCGGTCGCGAACGACGGGGTGAGCAACCCGGCAGTGGCACCGGCCCGGACGAACACCGCTGTGACGATGGGTTTGAGCAGGACCAGGACCACCAGCGTCTCGACCGGTGTCGTTGTCGTGAGTGCCGACACGGCAATGGATTTGCCGTTGCCGGCAAGTGCCGGTTGCCACATCGACAACGTTCCCACCGTCAACCCTGCCGCGGCGATCGCGAGGGCTGACGTCGCGCGCGGATGGGCGGCCCTGGCCATCACGGCGGAGAACGCCGTGCCGGCCATCACTGCCGCCACCACACTCACCGCGAGCACAGGCCAGGACCTCCAATCGGTCCCGACGATCGTGGCGGTCGCCGGAATGCTGATCCCGGATGCGCTCTCTCCCGAGCTGAGGGCTGTCGCCGTCCGGACGGCGCACAAAGAGGTCACGGTGGCTGCGGTCACCGCCCACGGACTCCACTCCGACAGCAGTACGCACACCGCGTACACCGCCCCGGCGGCAGGGACGTCGTAGACGGCGGCGAGGCCGGCACCCGCAGCGGATGCGAGGAGTAGGCGACGTTCACGGTCGGAGAGACCCCACCCGGCGGTGGCGGCGTTGCCGAGTATCGCGGCGAGTTGTCGGGGCGCCGCCTCCCGTCCGATCGATCCGCCGCTGCCGACGACCAGGACCTGGCAGGCCGCATCGGAGAGCAGCGCGAACGAGGGAAACGGTCGGGGACGATCGATGGCGTCCCTCAGGCGCGGCATCGCGGCGTCACGGTCGCCGTGCCGGGCGCGTAGAAGGCGCCACCCGAGCCCGGCCAGCAATCCACCGATGGTCGGTGCCAGAACACGGCGCGCTGCGCGTGTATGCGCGACTCCGTCCAATAACGAGCCCGACTCGTAGGCGAATGCCAGGTGCTGGACGAGATGCAGCAGCGCTGTGCAGAATGCGCCCGCGATCCCCGCCAGAATTCCGGTGGCCATCAGCGCCGCCAGAAACCGCGCCGGGTGTGTCACTCCGCGGTCGAGGACGGTCGAACGTGCCAGCTCGCGCAGTCGCCTGAACCAGGACCGCGTCCGTCGAGCTGTTCTGGTCATCCGCCGGGGGACACGGACGTGGAATACCGTGGCGTCGTTCACTCGAACGGATCGTCGGTCGCGGAAGCCGTCGCGGCGGCATCTGCCTTCTCTCGGTATCCCACCCGCTCGCAGACCGCGCGCTGCCCGCTCGGTCCGGGTCCGGCCGATCTCCGACGCCATACCCGTTCGGCCTTACCGAGGACGGTTGCCGCGGCGAGTCCGCCGACGACGCCGTAGGCGAGGTTCTGCGTCGCCACAGTGACGATCATGGTGACGGCCATCACCGCCGTAGTCGCCGGTGGGGCGTTTCGCAGTGCAGACGGTGACAGCGACCGCCAGTCCATCGTGGTCAGGGACACCGTGGCCATCACCACCACCAGCGCGGCCATCGGAATCATCGCGAGCAGGTGGCGACCCCAGAGAGCGGCCGCCAGTAGGGCCAGCCCAGCCACCACGGGTGACAGTCTCGTCCGCGCACCCGAGCCCTTGACGTTGATCATCGTCTGCCCGATCATCGCGCAGCCGCCCATACCGCCGACCGCGCCGGCGAGGATGTTCGCGACGCCCTGTCCGCAGCCCTCGCGGCGCATGTTCGAGTCGGTAGCGGTGATCTCATCCACCAGTCCGGCGGTGAGAAACGATTCCATCAGCCCCACGAGTGCCAGGGCGCAGGAGTAGGGCAGGATCGTGAGGACGGTGCCGACGGTGGCCGGAACGGTCGGGATTCCGACGTGCATGAGGGGCGCGCCCAGTCCGCCGGCGCCGCCGATCCGCGGTACCGAGGGGTGGACCGTGGCTGCCAGGACTGTGAGGAGGGCGGTGACGACGAGCGGGGCGGGGACGGTGGTCACGAGCCGCGAACACAGCGGAGTCAGGATCAGACCGCATCCGACCAGCAGGTATACCGTCACCGGGACATGCACCAACTGCGGGATCTGCGCCAGGAGGATGAGAATCGCCAGGGCGTTGACGAACCCGGTGGTGACAGCGCGAGGGACGAAGCGCATCAGCCGGGCGACGCCGCACAGCGATAGGACGACCTGGAGAACGCCACCGACGATCACGGCGGCGACCAGATACCGCATACCGTGCTCTCGAACCAGGGGCGCCGTCACGAGGGCCACGGATCCCGCCGCGCCCGACACCATTGCGGGCCGGCCACCGACGACGGCTGCGCCGATCGCGAGAACGACGGATGTCATCAATCCGATCTCCGGGCGTACGCCCGCGACCACCGCGAACGACATCGACTCGGGGATCAAGGCCAGCGCCACTACCAACCCGGCCCACACCTCGCGGGTCAGCAGCGATCCTCGGGGTGACCGCCGGCGCGGCGACGTCCGATCGTCGTGTGCCTCGGCGGCGCCCGGGATGGTCACCTGTGTCGCACGCGCGGCCGCCCGAGAAGTGCCGGGGTCAGGCCGTTCGAGCATGGTCCACCAAGTCGTCGGCCTCGACGTCGCGTCCGATCGGATCCCAGCGGATGAGCGCCACCACCGCGGCGATTCCCGCGGGCGCCAGCGCGAGCGCGACGAAGGTGCAACTGAATCCGCAGGTCGACAACATGATCGGGAACACCACGAACCCGCAGACGCTGCCCAGCCGCAGCATGCCCTGTCCCCAGCCGATTGCGAGTCCCCGGATCCGCGTCGGGAACGACAGGGCCGCATACGCCATGCCCTGCGGACCTGGGCCGATCGTGTGCGCGAGCATGAACAGTGCGAGCATCCCGGCTTCGAGTCCGACGCTGCCGACGGCGTGACCGCATGCGACGCCGACCAGCGCGGCCGCAGACCCGATCGATCCCCACAGCGCCAGCGGCCGGATGCCGGTGCGGTCACAAACGGCCGCCTGCACCAGCGAACCGATCAAACCGATTCCGTTGAAGATCGCGCCGCCCAGGATCGCATTGAGGATCCCCTTGCCGAAGATGACCTCCGAGATCACCGGCAGATAGAAGATCACCGCGTAGTACTCGATGCTCTGCAGCCCACCGATCACAGCCGCCAGCACCGCACGGGGTCGGTACCGGTCCGAGAAGAGGCGTCGCGCCGCGTACGTTATCGACGTCGGGGTGAGAGCCGTGGTCGGCGTCGCCGCGTCGGGAGCGACCTGGACGTTCATCTCTCGGGTTCGGCGGAGGATCTCCGCGGCTGCCGGCAGATCTCCTTGATGCGCCGCCCACAGTGGGCTCTCCTCGAGATATCGACGGCGGAAATAGATCAGCAGAAGGGCCGGAACGGCGCCGAAACCGACGGCGACCCGCCATAGCAGTGCGTTGTCGATGACCAGGTACCCGACCAGTGTCACGGCGAAGCCCACCAGCGCGGCGAGATACCAGTTCACGTAACTACTGTTGACGAACAGGCCACGTTTGGACCTTCTACAGAATTCGACCACGAAGCTGAGTGCTACCGGGAAATCGAGGCCGACGCCCAAGCCCATCACGAGGCGGAATGCCACGAGAATCGCGGTGTTCGGCGCAAACGCGCAGCCGAGCGCGGCGATCACGAAGATCCAGAGATCGAGCACGAACATGCGCCGCCGCCCGAGCCGATCCACGAGATGGCCACCGGTGAAGGCTCCGACCAGCGCGCTCACCGCCATCGACGCGGACAACAGTCCGACGGACGTGCTGGAGAGCCCGAATTCGTGCTGTAGTTGCACCGTTCCGATCGACAGACTCGAGAAGTCGTAGGCATCCACGAATACGCCGCCCAGCGCGAGGAACATGATGCGCACCGACTTCGATCGTGCGCTCCAACCGGTTCCGCGATCCGGGTCGGGCGTGTTCTCGACGAGCGCGTGTACGTCGTTGGCGTTGCCTATGTAATAGACGGTCCGCCCGTCGCCGTCGATGCTCGGGCCTTCTCCGTGCAGGTCTGGTGGTGCATGAAGAGTCGATATGTCGGGCTCGGGCAGGTGCCGTCTACTGGACAGTCGGACCATGGCTTCCTCCAGGTATCGGGGTCGGATGCCGAATTTCTATCGCCGGCCGGTTACCGGTAGCCGCGCCGATCCGTGTCTGAACAGTTACGCCACCGCAATGCCGTCGACACGTACTGTTACGCCGGTCGCGGCCTACCCTCGGCTCGGCCGGATCGCGGCCCCACGCACGTCAGCGGCGGTCGTCGCGGTCCCCGACCCACGGAGTCGGTGGGTACGCCGTCATGCGGAAGGTCGTGCGCCGCCGACGCCACACCCAGGCCGTCCCGAGGCCGACGCCGCCTGTCGCCAGAGCCGTGAGCATTCGGGCACGCACGTCCGGCGCGGGATCGACCGTAGAGAGCAGCAGCCACGCAGTCAGTCCGACGAGGCCGACGACCGTCGCGATTCCGAACAGATTGAGCGGCCACCGATTGGCCCACCGCCCGAGCAGTCGGCGGTCGTTACACAGCAACAGGAGCATGAGCGTCATACCCGGCAGCAGCAGCCCGGCCAGCACCTGTACGAGCGCCATGAGGAAGCCGAGGGGCATCCCGGGAATCAGGACGGGCGCAGACGCGAGTACGAGCACGATGCAGTACCACTGGTGGCGTGTGTCGATCGGCCGGCGCCCCTGCTGCGTTCGCCGGTCGGATCCACGAGCGTCTCGGATCAGACGATCGGTGCTGAGCGCGACCGCAGCCGCTCCTATCATCGACGCGTCCATCAATGCGACGGCGAAGAATCCTGCCAGCAGACTCGAATGCTCATCGAGCAACCTGGCGGTGACGCCACAGTCGATGAATGCCGAGGTCCCGCCGGCGGATCGGCGCGCGTAGTCACCGAGCACGATGAACGCCGTCCCGCCCGCGGCGCTCATCAGCGCGCCGATGACCGTGTCCGCGCGCTCATACCCCAATCTCGTGGAGGGGATGGCCTTCTCGACGATGGTCGACTGTTGCAATGCCAGCTGCCACGGCGAGATCGTGGTGCCGACGATCCCCATGGCGAGCAGAAGCGACCCCGACGATCCGCCGATGGTCGGTCCGGTCTCGGATATCAACCGAGGCCACTGGGGGTGGGCGAGCAGCATCATCGGCAGCTGCACCAGCCCGATGGCTACGAGAACCAGCATCGCGCGTTCGCGGAACCGCGGGCTCCGGCCGAGGGCGACGCCGACCAATGCCGTCACCGCCACCGGGACAGCGACGACGGGGGAGACGCCGAGCGAACTCGCCGCGAGGGATACCCCCATGAATTCGCTGACGATGGTGAGGACGTTGACGGCCGTCAGCACCGAGAGGCACAGCGCGGTCCACGCCCGCCCGAAGCGGGGGCGGAACAGATCCACCAGACCACACCCGGTGATCGTGCCGAGCCGGACCACCATGTCCTGGTTGAGCACCAGGACGGGGATCATCAGGACGAGGACCCATAACAGCCGGTAGCCGAAGTCCTGTCCGGCCTGCGTATCGATCGCAACGCTGCCGGCGTCGTTCACCAGTGCCAGGATCCCGGGCCCGACGACCGCCGCACCGATTCCCACGCGGGTGCGCATCGCCGACCGGCCGCGAGGGGCCGCGCAGAGGGGGGCGTTCTTGCAGATTTCGCTGGTCACGGAGCCAGATTCCCGCGACGGGTTTGCGCGGCGATGTAGCGCAGGTTACGCCACCCACCGGCGCATTACCCGCCAGACCAGGGGCATCCCGCCGGCGGAACCGCTATCGATCCGCCATACGTCGGTGCCGTCCGATACACCGCTTCGGGCCCCGAGGCGATGCCTCGGGGCCCGAACCGGCTTCGTTGTTCCGGTTGGTCAGCCGACCGCGGTTCGACGGCGCTGCGGGACGAAGTCCAGCGGGGCACCGGCGGGGATCAGCTCCTCGTGTTCGACGCTCTGCTCGAACTGTCGAATGATCCGGCGAGCATGCTGCATCACCCACCATCGCACGAACGTCTGATTGACGGGCTCGCGTTCCTTGGGGTCCTCGAGCAGGTTGATGATCCGTGCGAAACCGAGAGGGATCTCCGGATCGTGGAAGTGCTGCTGACGCTTGAAGCTGATCTTGAACTGAGACCATTTGACGGCATGGAGCTCCTCGTTGAGCCACACCATGCATCCCTCACGCGCAGACTTCTCCGCGCTCTCGAAGAACTGCCGTTGATCGATCCCGTCGATCAGCCGGTCGTCGGGGACGTCACAGCCGGCCCACCGCACGAGGGTGGTGAACATGTCTGTGACGTGGACCATCTCATTGCTTTCGCGTGGAGTGACGTGGCCGGGCCAGCGGATCAGACAGGGGGTTCGGATCCCACCCTCGGCAGAGCTGAAGTAGGAACCGTCGAAGAACCCCGCGGTACCCCGTCCGAGCAGGTGGTCTTCCGGTCCGTTGTCCCCGGCGAAGACCACGATCGTGTTCTCCGCGACACCCAACTCGTCGAGGGTGCCCAGGATGGACTGGAAGTCGTGGTCGAGCATCAGGAGCGCATCGCCCCAATCGCCGTTGTCGCTTCGGCCCTTGAATTGCTCGCGCACCTCGATCGGGAAGTGCATCAGCGAATGGTTGTGATAGAGGAAGAACGGCTTGTCGTCTGCAACCGCTCGCTCCAGGAAGTCCTTGGCGCGTCGGTCGTACTCGGCATCCATCCGACCCTTGAGGGCCACGGTGAGTTGCTGATCGGTCGTCGTCACGCCGGCCTCGCGGGTACCGTCGTACATGTACGAGTACCCGTCCCGATCGCCGTCGTACCAGGGATCGTCGGGCCACAGGCATTCGTCATAGGTGCGGGCCGGTCCGTACCATTCATCGAAACCGTGGTCTGTGGGCCATCGTCCGTCCTCGGCGCCGATGTGCCACTTGCCGTAGCACGCGGTAGCGTATCCCGCCTCGGACAGTATGTCACCGATGGTGCGTTCCCAGGCGACGATGCCGCCGTCGTTTCCGCCCAGAGCGATCGTGTGGTTGCCGGACCTGATCGGATAGCGCCCGGTCATGAGCGCAGAGCGAGTGGGCGTGCACTGCGGCTCGACCACGAAGTGGGAGAGCTTGAGACTATCCGCCGCGAACGCATCGATGTTCGCGGTGTCGGCGCCGCGCAGTATCCCGCCGCCGTAGCACCCCAGCTCCCCGAGTCCCAGGTTGTCGACATGGAAGTAGACGATATTCGGCTTGTCGGTCATGATTTCCCTTCGTGTGGTGTTATTCGGTGTGGGTCGGCCGGTTTCGTATGCGGTCCCGACCCGGGTCTCGGTGCGCTATTCGGCCGCCGGCGGGCGGCCGGAACCCACGCGGTTCGAGGTCATGACGAGGGACAGTCGGTCTCCTCGGTAACGGACTGATTCGAGATCGAACGGAACGCCGGTCTCCAGATACGTCAGCCGATGCAGTAGCAGGAGCGGCGACCCGATCCGCACACCCAGGTGGTCCGCGCTGCCCTTGTCGGCGGCGACCGCTTCGAAAGTGTTCTCCGCCCATCCCAGACGGACTCCGAGCTCGCGTTCGAGGGTGCCGAAGATGTCGTCGACGTCGAGGATTCTATTCGCCAACAGAGGAATCGCCTCCGAGCGGAGGGCCGTTGTATCCAAAGACAGCGGCAGGCCGCCGACGGAGCGTCGCCGCTCGATGAACACGATCGGCGCGCCTTCGTCGATCTGAAGCTTGCTTGCGACGAACGGATTCGCCGTCGACTCGTATTTCGACAGAACCACGTTGTCGACCGATAGATGATGTCCTGCGAGCGACTCGGCCAGGCCCTCCAGTCGGTCGAGGCGTTGACGCAGTTTGGCGCCGGTCACGAAAGTACCCGAGCCCTGCACTCTTGTGATGAGGCCTTCGCTCCTCAAGAGACCGAGTGCCTCTCGGATCGCGTTCCTGCTCACGCCGAAGTCCGTGGCGAGGCGCTCCTCGGACGGGAGCGGCGGCCGTACCGCGGACAGGCCACCGTAGGCGCCGTCGAGGATCTGTGCGCGCAGGGTGTCGCGAGCCCATCTGGCCGCGTCCTGGCGAGTGCCTTCGTATTTCCGCGGTACCGGCCTTGGAAACCGGTCGGGCGGTACGTTCGGAATCCGTCTCATGTATCGAGTGTCTGCGGTTCCGGTTCACCTCCGGTTGCGTGGCGATTATCCTTCAGTTACGCCACCTGGGTCCGTCATACCCGCCCTAGCCAGCGACGTCGCCCCCTCGATTTCGATCGGTAACGCCAGCCGATTCGGTCCGGTCGGGCGAAGGGATCCCTTCAGATGTCGAGGAACCGCACGTCTCGGGCGTTCGAGGCGATGAATCCCCGGCGCGCGTCGACGTCCTGTCCCATCAGGATCGCGAAGAGACGGTCGGTGGCCGCCGCGTCGTCGACGGTCATCTGTTTCAGGGTGCGAGTGCGCGGGTTCATGGTGGTATCCCACAGTTCCGAGGCGTTCATTTCGCCGAGTCCCTTGTATCTCTGCACACCGTCGTCGCGGTTGATCCTCTTACCGGCCGTCGTCCCCGCGGCGAGAAGGGTGTCTCGTTCCCGATCCGAGTAGGCGAACTCCGGCGCCGACTTCTGCCATTTGAGCTTGAACAACGGCGGATTGGCGAGGTAGACGTAGCCGCATTCGATGAGACGGGGCGCGAAGCGGTAGAGGAGGGTCAGGAGTAGCGTCGTGATGTGCTGGCCGTCGACGTCGGCGTCCGCCATGAGGATGATCTTCTGGTACCGGAGTGTCTGGATATCGAAGTCGTCGCGTATGCCTGTACCCAATGCCGAGATGATCGACTGGACCTCGGTGTTCTTGAGGACCTTGTCGAGGCGGGCCTTCTCCGGATTGATGATCTTGCCGCGGATCGGCAGGACCGCCTGGAACATCGAGTCCCGGCCGGACTTCGCCGAGCCGCCGGCGGAGTCGCCTTCGACTATGTACAGCTCCGATATCGCCGGGTCCGAGCTGCGACAGTCGGACAGCTTGCCGGCGGCACCGAGGAATTGGCCGGCCGTCTTCTTGCGGACGAGTTCGCGAGCCTTGCGAGCCGCGACCCGCGCTTGCGCCGAGGACAGGGCCTTATCGATGATGCTGCGCGACTCGTTCGGATGGGACTCGAGCCAGTCGATGAGTTTCTCGTAACACACCCTGTGGACGAACGACCGTACCGCACTGTTTCCTAGACGAGTCTTCGTCTGACCTTCGAACTGCGGTTCGGCGACCTTCACCGACACGATGGCCGCGAGGCCTTCGCGGATGTCGTCGCCGCCGATGCTCGGGTCGGACCCCTTGATCCTTCCCGTCTCGCGCGCATACTTGTTCACGGCGCTCGTCAGTGCGGACCGGAAGCCCTCCTCGTGAGTACCGCCTTCGGCGGTGCTGATCGTGTTCGCGAATGTGTGGACCGACTGTACGTACCCGTGGTTCCACTGCATGCCGACCGCGATCTCGAGACCGTCTTCGTAGCCGGTGAAGCTCAGGATGTCGGTATGCAGCGGTTCCTTGGCGGAGTTGAGATGGGAGACGAAGTCCCGCAGACCGCCCGGGTAGTTGTAGCGCAGGCTGCGCGGTTCCGACTCGTCGTCGCGATCGTCTCGGAGTGTGATGGTCAGTTCACTATTGAGGAAGGCCATCTCCTGTAGCCGTCGGGCGATGACGGCGAAGTCGTACGTGTTCGTCTCGAATACGTCAGGGTCCGCCCAGAAGCGCACGGTCGTGCCGCTCTGTGGGCTGGCGGCGCCACGGCGCATACTCCCGGGCACCGCTTTCGTGTAGCTCTGATGCCAGATGTAGCCGTCACGGGCGATGTCGACTTCGAGGCGGGTCGAGAGTGCGTTGACCACCGATACACCCACCCCGTGCAGTCCACCCGATACCGTGTAGGCTCCGTCGTCCCCGCCGAATTTCCCGCCTGCGTGCAGGTGTGTCATGACGACGTCGACGGTGGGGATGCCCAGTTCGTGTGTCTCGACCGGAATACCTCGGCCGTCGTCGCTCACCTCGACGCCGCCGTGCGGGAGAAGTCGGACATCGATCTGCGTGGCGAATCCGGCCATCGCCTCGTCCACTGCGTTGTCGACGACCTCCCAGATCATGTGATGCAGGCCGCGCGCATTGGTCGCCCCGATGTACATGCCGGGGCGCTTGCGGACCACGTCCAGTCCTTCGAGCAGCGTGATCGAATCGGCGCCGTACCCACTGCGGGCGTCTGACGGCCTACTCATGTGTGTCTCCCTCTGAATCGGTGATTGCGGGGAGAGTCGCGCGCGGTGGTGTCGACGTTGTTGTGGTCGGCTTACGGTGCTATTACGCCACTTGCGGTGCAGCGATGCGGCTGGCCTGGGGGTGGCGGGTGGCGAATCACTCGCATTCCGCCACCTGCGGCGCGGCGCCTCCGGCGTCGGTCACGTCACGCCGGACGCAGAATGCATCGGAACCCGATGTGCGAGGTCGACGAATCGGCGGTCTGGGACTGGCGCGCCGCCGGCCGATAGCGGAGGCAGTAGTTGGGCGCGCACAGATGCGACCCGCCTTTGATGGTGTACCGCCGATCGACTGTGGCGTCGGGGGATTCGGCCGCCCGGTTCGGACCGCAGCAGCAACCGCCGTCTGCCTTGGTCGGGACCCGTCGCTGCTCCGGGACGGTGTGTCGCGGGGTGTAGAGCGAGTCGGTCCACTCCCACACGTTTCCCGCCATGTCGACGAGGCCGTACCCGTTCGGTGCGAAGCGGCCGACGGGGGAGGTTCTCGCGTACCCGTCGGTGGCGAGGTTCTCCCAGGGGAATCGCCCATGCCAGATGTTCGCCGCCGGCCGGCCTTTCGGTTCGGGTTCGTCTCCCCAGACGTACGCCTTGCCCTCGAGCCCTCCTCTCGCGGCGAACTCCCACTCGGCTTCGGTCGGTATCGACTTCCCCGCCCAGTCCGCATAGGCCGAGGCATCGAGGTAGGACACGTGGGTGACCGGGTGGCGGTCGCGCGCACCGACATCGCTTCCCGGCCCCTCGGGGTGCCGCCAGTCGGCTCCGGGGACGTATGCCCACCAGCGACGGTAGTCGTCGAGCGGAACCGGACCGGGCGGCGGCGCGAACACCATCGAGCCCGCGACCAACATCTCCTCGGCCGCGCCGGGGAACCGGCCGCGATCCGGCGTGATCTCAGCAGTCGTCCGATGCCCGGTGGCTCGTACGAAGCGGCGGAATTCGCCCACCGTCACCGGATGCTCGTCCATCCAGAACTCGCCGACGGTCACCTCGTGTACGGGCGTCTCCTCGGGATAGAAGGCGTCCGATCCCATGCGGAAAGTGCCACCGGCGATCCACTTCATCCCCTTGACGACTCGCGGCGGCGTCCCGATCTCAGCAGTCATTCTGCGATCCTGCATGCGGAGTGAGACCTGGCGATTGCTCGGAAGTTACGCCACCCCGGCCCCTGGAGCTCCCGTCGGCATGCCGGTTGCGCCGGACCTACCCGTGCGGGTGTCGGTTCGTCACCGCGATTCCGTCCGCCGAATCAATCGATTGTGACCTAACTCACACCGGCGTATCCTTGGTTCCATGTCCAGCCAGCTCCGGGAACACCCGAACACAGTCGAGCGGGTGGAATACCTCTGTGGGAGGCATCTGCCCGACTCCATGCACGAATGGGTGGTGCGCGACGCCGCCGGGCCCGGCCACAACCGGCGCTACTACACCCGCGGAATCCTGATGTTCGTCCCCATCATCGTGGCTATCCTCGTGATCCCCACGGCGTGGTGGGTCAAGGTGGCGATGATCCTGCTGGTCATGTTGCCCGCGGGCTTCTTCCTCACCGCCCTCAAGGACATCTACCTCAAGCATCTGCTCATCGACAACGACATCGACCCGGACATCCAGACCGGTAAGTGGCGTGCCGAGCACGACCGGCGCGCTGCGGCATACGACAGCAAGTTCCGTTCGGGTCCACGGAGATACGCGTGAGGGGCGGGTGCGCGTGACGGGAGCGGGCGCACCTCGGACCTGAGTACCGTCGCGCCGCGCGCCGGGAGTCGCCCCGTTCCCCTCATGGGGCGCTGACTCTCCACGCGGACCCACGCGACGGCGACGATCCCCCACACCGGCCGGCATCACGGCGCCGGGTGGGGGATCGTTCGGTCTGGGCCGGCTGTGCGAGGACGGGGCGTTCGGCGCATACTCATAGCTCTGCCCGCGGCTATACGGATCGATTGTGACCAACATCACGTCGGCGTATCCTCGGGGTATGTCCAACCAGACCATTCGAGATCGTCCCAACGTGGTCGAGCGGGTGGAGTACCTCTTCGGTAGAGACCTCCCTCCGGCGATGCACGGTTGGGTGCTGCACGACGCCGCAGGGCCGGGCCACAACCGCCGGTACTTCGAGCGTGGCGTGGCGATGTTCCTACCGCTCATCGTGATCATCTGGGTGCTACCGATCGAGTGGCAGATCAAGGTCGGGATGAGCGCGATCGTCCTGCTTCCGGCCGTCTACTTCCTCACCGCCCTGCGCCACGTGTACCTACAGCACCTGCTGCAGGACAACGAGTTCGATCCCGATGTCGAGACCGGGAAGTGGCTCGCGGAGCACGAGCGCCGGGCCGCCGTGTACGAGGCCAAGTTCCGCTCCGGCCCCCGGCGGTACGCCTGACAGCGACATAGGCGACATGGAGGAGTGGCTGCCCGCACGCCGCAGTCGCCTATCACCCCGTACCTACGACCCCGCCGCGTAGCGTTGCGCGCGTGCTCACCCGCCGCTGGACTCCGGGCTACCCGCTCGATGTGCGCGGCACCGTCGGTGTACACCGCAGGGGCGCCGGCGATCCCGCCCACACCGTCACGCCCGACGGGGCCGTCTGGCGGGCGTCGCACACGCCGGACGGGCCGGGCACGCTGCGTGTCGGTGCGAACGGGGGAGAGGTCGTCGGACAGGCGTGGGGCGACGGTGCCGGCTGGCTCCTTGACGCACTTCCCGCGCTGCTCGGAGCGACCGACGACCCGTCGGCCCTGCAGCCCCGGCACGCCGTCGTCGCATCGGCGGTGGCCGCCGCGCGGGGCCTGCGGATGTCGCGCACCGACCGGGTGTGGGAGGCGTTGGCGCCCGCGGTGCTCGAGCAGAAGGTCACCGGCCGCGAGGCGTGGCGCGCGTGGCGGGCGCTGCTGCGTCGGTACGGCAGCCCCGCGCCGGGGCCCGACGGTGCCGGCGCGCCCTGCCTGCACGTCCCGCCACCTCGCGAGCGGTGGGCCGAGATCCCGTCCTGGGAGTGGCACCGGGCGGGCGTCGAGCCGGTCCGGATGCGGACCGTCGTCGGGGCGTCGGCGGTCGAGGTGGAGCACCGCCCGGAGCGGCTCGCCGCGCTGCCCGGCATCGGGCCGTGGACGGTGGCCGAGGTGCTGGGCCGCGCCCACGGCGACCCCGACGCGGTCGCCGTGGGTGACTACCACCTGCCGCGCATCGTGGGCGTCGCGTTCACCGGCGAACCCGTCGACGACGACGGCATGCTCGAGCTGCTCGCCCCGTACGCGGGGCAGCGGGGCCGTGTGATCCGGCTGCTCGCACTGGCCGGACACGGCGGGGAGCGCCGCGGGCCTCGCATGCCCACCCGGCGATACCGCGACATCTGACGTCGCCGACAAAGGGGCGACACCCGGTCGTACCACCCGGTTCCTCCCATTCCGCTGCGTACGCTGGGCGCTATGAGACCGCGCCGCCACACGACGGACGACCCATCCCTGCCCTCCGCACACGAGTCGGACAGAACGTACGAGGCCGGACGGGCGCGCCGGCCCGAGACGCGGCGCGGGCCGAACAAGTGGCTGGTCCGTGCCCTCGCGGTCGTCGGCGTCATCGCGCTGGCGGTGGTCGCGTACTTCATCCTCGCCGCGTTCATCCCGCGGTGGTGGGGACAGCGCATGGGACACCTGATCGAGGGCAGCTTCTCGCGGGGCATCGCGTGGGGACTGTTCTTCGGCCTCGTGTGCACGCTGGTGCCGCTGCTGCTCCTGATGGTCGCCGCATACCGGCTGGTGGGACGCGGTCATGGGAGGCTCAGCAAGACGGTCGGCGGCCTGGCGGCCGTGCTGGCGGTCGTCGTTGCGGTCCCGAACCTGATGACGCTGACGATCGTGTGGGGCGCAGGCAACGGGGCCCACGCCGGGCAGCGGATCATGGACATCGAGGCCCCTGCGTTCCGTGGCGCTTCGCTGGCCGGCGCGATCGTCGCGGTGATCGTCACCGTCGGCGTCTGGTGGCTCGTGTTCCGCTACCGCAAGCGGGGCCGCGACCTGCGCAAGGTGCGGACGCGGGCCGAGCAGGCACCGTCGGCCCCGCCGGAGGAGTCGGCCTGACTCGCGCGCCCGGGTCCTGCGCCGATGGTGCCCGGGCCCCGCGGCGGGGGCCGCTGCGGAACCTTTTTGACCGCGGTGATCGGATCCGGGTAAGCTTGGACGCCGTGCCTGGCGAAAGTCGGGCCGCTCTCACGTGCCCACAGGCAGGCCGGACCTCCGGGACCACCTATAGGCGCGCGACACGCCCGACCTCGGGGTAACGCGGGGTGGGGTAGCTACATCCCAGAAACGGGACTGACCAGCGCAGACAGCGAGAGCTGCGAGTGCTGGAGGGGCCGAGCTGCGGAGGTCGGTGTTCTGCCGGGGTCTTCCTCGCCGGAGGCCGTGCCTGCCCGGAGCTACAACCGCAGCACATGAGAGAGCGTCCGTCGGAGCCGGCGGACGCAGCCACGACAACAAAAGGAATCAGCACTTCATGCCGACTATCAACCAGCTGGTCCGCAAGGGCCGCCGGGACAAGGCGTCGAAGACGAAGACGGCGGCCCTCAAGGGCTCGCCGCAGCGTCGCGGCGTGTGCACCCGCGTGTACACCACGACCCCCAAGAAGCCGAACTCGGCGCTCCGCAAGGTGGCCCGTGTCCGTCTGACCAGCTCGGTCGAGGTCACCGCCTACATCCCCGGTGAGGGTCACAACCTGCAGGAGCACTCGATGGTGCTCGTCCGCGGCGGTCGTGTGAAGGACCTCCCGGGTGTGCGTTACAAGATCATCCGCGGCTCGCTCGACACCCAGGGCGTCAAGAACCGCAAGCAGGCTCGCAGCCGCTACGGCGCCAAGAAGGAGAAGAGCTAATGCCTCGTAAGGGCCCGGCGCCGAAGCGCCCCCTGATCAACGACCCCGTCTACGGCTCGCCCCTGGTGACCCAGCTGGTCAACAAGGTGCTGCTGGACGGCAAGAAGTCGACCGCCGAGCGGATCGTGTACGGCGCCCTCGAGGCGACGCGCGAGAAGACCGGCACCGACCCGGTGATCACCCTCAAGCGCGCGCTCGACAACGTCAAGCCGAGCCTCGAGGTCAAGAGCCGCCGCGTCGGTGGTGCCACCTACCAGGTGCCCGTCGAGGTGAAGGCCGGTCGTTCCAACACGCTGGCGCTGCGCTGGCTGGTCACCTTCACGCGTCAGCGGCGCGAGAAGACGATGGTGGAGCGTCTGGCCAACGAGCTGCTGGACGCGAGCAATGGTCTCGGCGCCTCCGTGAAGCGTCGTGAGGACACCCACAAGATGGCCGAGGCCAACCGGGCGTTCGCGCACTACCGCTGGTAGGCCGCTGGTGCCGCCGCCGGTCACCGGCGGCGGCACCGGGCCCGCCCCGACACAACAGCCTTTGGAACCCGAACCCGGATTCCAGCGATTCCCGGAGGGAATGACGTGGCACAGGAAGTGCTGACCGACCTCACCAAGGTCCGCAACATCGGCATCATGGCGCACATCGATGCCGGTAAGACCACCACCACCGAGCGCATCCTCTTCTACACCGGTGTCAACTACAAGATCGGTGAGACCCACGACGGTGCGTCGACCACCGACTGGATGGAGCAGGAGAAGGAGCGGGGTATCACCATTACCTCCGCCGCCGTGACCTGCTTCTGGAACAAGAACCAGATCAACATCATCGACACCCCCGGCCACGTCGACTTCACCGTCGAGGTGGAGCGTTCGCTCCGCGTGCTCGACGGTGCCGTCGCCGTGTTCGACGGCAAGGAGGGCGTCGAGCCCCAGTCCGAGCAGGTCTGGCGGCAGGCCGAGAAGTACGACGTCCCGCGTATCTGCTTCGTCAACAAGATGGACAAGCTCGGTGCCGACTTCTACTTCACCGTGCGCACCATCTCCGAGCGTCTGGGTGCGAAGCCGCTCGTCTTGCAGCTGCCGATCGGCGCCGAGGACGAGTTCGACGGTGTCGTCGACCTGGTGGAGATGAACGCCAAGGTCTGGCGTGGCGACACCCAGATGGGTGCCGCGTACGAGACCGAGGAGATCCCCGCCGATCTGGCCGACACGGCCGCCGAATGGCGCGAGAAGCTGCTCGAGACCGTCGCCGAGTCCGACGAAGAGCTGATGGAGAAGTACTTCGGCGGCGAGGAGCTCACCACCTCGGAGATCAAGGCCGCGATCCGCAAGCTCACGATCTCTCGTGAGCTGTACCCGGTGCTGTGCGGCTCGGCGTTCAAGAACAAGGGCGTGCAGCCCATGCTCGACGCCGTCATCGACTACCTCCCCAGCCCCCTCGACGTGCCCTCCATCGAGGGTCACGCGGTGGGCAACGAGGAGGAGATCCTCTCCCGTAAGCCGTCGGCGGACGAGCCGTTCGCGGCTCTCGCGTTCAAGATCGCGTCGCACCCGTTCTTCGGGAAGCTGACGTTCGTGCGCGTGTACTCGGGTCACATCGACTCGGGCACCGGTGTGCTCAACGCGACCAAGGGCAAGAAGGAGCGCATCGGGAAGCTGTTCCAGATGCACGCCAACAAGGAGATGCCGGTCGAGGACGCGACCGCCGGCCACATCTACGCGATGATCGGGCTGAAGGACACCACCACCGGTGACACCCTGTGCGATCCCGCCGCGCCGATCGTCCTCGAGTCGATGAGCTTCCCCGACCCGGTCATCAACGTCTCGATCGAGCCGAAGACCAAGTCGGACCAGGAGAAGCTGGGCGTCGCGATCCAGAAGCTCGCCGAGGAGGACCCCACCTTCTCCGTCGAGCTGGACGATCAGACCGGCCAGACCGTCATCGGCGGCATGGGCGAGCTGCACCTCGACATCCTCGTCGACCGCATGCGTCGCGAGTTCAAGGTCGAGGCCAACGTCGGCAAGCCGCAGGTGGCGTACCGCGAGACGATCCGCAAGACCGTCGAGAAGCACGAGTACACCCACAAGAAGCAGACGGGTGGCTCGGGCCAGTTCGCGCGCGTCATCATCAAGCTCGAGCCGCTCGAGGACAACGAGGACGGCGCGACCTACGAGTTCGTCAACGGCGTCACCGGTGGCCGCGTGCCGAAGGAGTACATCCCTTCGGTCGACGCTGGTGCGCAGGACGCGATGCAGTACGGCGTGCTCGCCGGTTACCCGCTGGTCAACGTCAAGGTCACGCTGCTCGACGGCGCGTACCACGACGTGGACTCGTCGGAGATGGCGTTCAAGATCGCCGGTGCTCAGGCCTTCAAGGAGGCTGCGCGCAAGGCCGGTCCCGTGATCCTCGAGCCGATCATGGCTGTCGAGGTCACCACCCCTGAGGATTACATGGGTGACGTGATCGGCGACCTGAACTCCCGCCGTGGCCAGATCCAGGCCATGGAGGAGCGCAGCGGTGCCCGTGTCGTCAAGGCGCAGGTTCCGCTGTCGGAGATGTTCGGCTACATCGGAGACCTTCGGTCGAAGACCCAGGGCCGGGCGAACTACTCCATGGTGTTCGACACCTACGCCGAGGTTCCGGCGAACGTGTCGAAGGAGATCATCGCCAAGGTCAACGGCGAGTAGGAGTTCCGGCCCCGTGCGGGGCCGGCCCCCCGCCGCTGATTGCGGCATGGCGCTACGGCGTCGACAACTCAAATGAAAATCCCCTGCGGGGCAACCGGTTCCGCAGGCAATGCAGTCCAGGAGGACACACAAGTGGCGAAGGCGAAGTTCGAGCGGACCAAGCCGCACGTGAACATCGGCACCATCGGTCACGTCGACCACGGCAAGACCACGCTGACCGCGGCTATCACCAAGGTCCTGGCCGACAAGTACCCGGACCTCAACGAGGCCTCGGCGTTCGATCAGATCGACAAGGCGCCCGAGGAGAAGGCTCGTGGCATCACGATCAACATCTCGCACGTCGAGTACCAGACCGAGAAGCGCCACTACGCTCACGTCGACGCGCCGGGTCACGCCGACTACATCAAGAACATGATCACCGGTGCTGCGCAGATGGACGGCGCGATCCTCGTGGTCGCCGCGACCGACGGCCCGATGCCGCAGACGCGCGAGCACGTGCTGCTCGCTCGCCAGGTCGGCGTGCCCTACATCCTGGTCGCCCTGAACAAGGCCGACATGGTCGACGACGAGGAGATCCTCGAGCTCGTCGAGATGGAGGTCCGCGAGCTGCTGGCCAGCCAGGAGTTCGACGAGGATGCGCCTGTCGTCCGCGTCTCGGCGCTCAAGGCGCTCGAGGGTGACGAGAAGTGGGTCGAGTCGATCGTCGAGCTGATGAACGCCGTCGACGAGTCCATCCCGGACCCGGTCCGCGAGACGGACAAGCCGTTCCTGATGCCCGTCGAGGACGTGTTCACGATCACCGGTCGTGGCACCGTCGTCACCGGTCGTGTCGAGCGCGGCCAGGTCAACGTCAACGAGGAGGTCGAGATCGTCGGCATCCGCGAGAAGTCGACCAAGACCACCGTCACCGGCATCGAGATGTTCCGCAAGCTGCTGGACTCGGGCCAGGCGGGCGACAACGTCGGCCTGCTGGTTCGTGGCCTCAAGCGTGAGGACGTCGAGCGCGGCCAGGTCGTGATCAAGCCCGGCACCACCACTCCCCACACGGAGTTCGAGGGCCAGGCGTACATCCTGTCGAAGGACGAGGGTGGCCGCCACACGCCGTTCTTCAACAACTACCGTCCGCAGTTCTACTTCCGTACGACCGACGTCACCGGCGTCGTCTCGCTGCCCGAGGGCACCGAGATGGTCATGCCTGGCGACAACACCGAGATGAGCGTCAAGCTCATCCAGCCGGTCGCCATGGACGAGGGCCTGCGCTTCGCGATCCGTGAGGGTGGCCGCACCGTCGGTGCCGGACGCGTCACCAAGATCGTCAAGTGACGCGCGGCTCCGCCGCACAAGTGATCATCACGTGATCTAGGTACCAGCGCTGAAAGGCGCCCCACCCGCAAGGGTGGGGCGCCTTTCTGTATTCCGTGAACCAAAGATCGCCGGTCCCGCGATCAGAAGCTCAGAAGTCGACCTCGGTTCGGTTGGGAAGCCGTGTACCGGTCACTCAGCGCCGTCGCATCGCCCCACCAATGGTCCATCATCCCGTAGCCGGATTCGCCGTCGAGCCGATACCTGTTGAAGGTGAAGAACTGCCGGGCCTCGTTGCCTGCGTTCGCCTGTCCCATCCCGAAGACGTTCATGATCTCCTGGTCGAGAACGTAGCTCCGCCCGGCCTCGTCGGTCATGGCGATCCGAGCCCGCACCGGCGGCCCGCCGGGGTAGGCGTACCCGACGTCGAGCTGGTAGTCGGAGATCAATTCCGACCGGCCGTCCCGGTGGGCGAAGCCGTACAGCTCGGCGTCTGTCGGGCCCTGAACGTGCATGGCTTCCAGGTATGTCCCACTGGGGAACTGGGAGGTCATCCAGTGCACGGCGCGGAATCCGGCATTGTCGCGCTGACCCCACGCGCGGTCGCGCTCGCCCATCCCCGAGAAGTCGATGGTCCGGTCGTCGACGCGGATCGTCCCGGTGACGCGCCCGGGATGCTGGTAGTGCCAGCTGCGCGTCGTGTCGTACCACTCCCAGTTGTATGCCGGCGTGAGGGCCTCCCACTCCAGGTGGACGTCGACGCCGTTCTCGTGGAAGTCGACGTCCCACCGGCGGTAGGGCTCGATGACGGAGAACTCGGCCGGACCGAACCGCGTACGCTCACGGCCGATCTCGGCCGGGATCGGGATGGCGAAGTTCTCGAACTTGTGCAGGAAGGCGTTGCCGGCACCGATCGCGAACAGCAACTCGCCGTGGCCCTTCGGCGGCCGCACCCCCATCCAGGCGATGCCGTAGACCTCCTGATCGTGGTCGAAGAAGTTCAGGTACCAACTCTCGCGCCAGAGGGGATGGTCCCGGGCCGGATGTGGGAGTTCGTCATACGGGGTCGACATCAGGCCGACTTGCTGCTCGCGGTCGGCGTCGTGCCGAGGTAGCCGTCGAGCAGCCGCTGAGTGTCCTCGTGCGGACGGGCGATCACGTGCACGCCCACCAGCAGGTCGGTGCCGAGCATGGAGACCGAGTTCGCCGCGGCGTCCGTGGCCGCCTTGACCGCTCCGACGTCCCCCCGCAGGAAGACGGCGTGGATGCCGCCCCCGACGTTCTTCCACCCGACGACATCGACGTTGGCCGACTTCACCGCGGCGTCCGCGGCATCGACGGCGCTGGCGATTCCGCGGACCTCGATCATTCCCAGTGATTCCGACATGGTGCTCCTATTCTCCGAGTGGTTGTTCACTTGCGTCGACCCGCGTCGGGTCACGATTTGTCGGGATCGACGATGGCGATGACGGTGGCGTCGATCGCCGCACCGGGCAGCTTCAGCGCGTGGCGGGCGGCGGCGCCGTGGGCGATCACGACGCGATCGCCCGGTCCGGCGGACAGCGGGTTGCAGGCGACGACGGTGTGCTCGGCGTGGCCGGCGGCGACGACGACCCGCACCAACGTCTGTCCGGCGAGAGACGGCGTGCGGATGGTCGATGCGACCGTTCCCGCGACGGTGCCGAGCATCATGGCCGCACCGGGAGATCCACGCGGATCTCGGATCGACCGGCGAGCACGAAGTCGTTGCCGAGGAGCTTGTCCGCCACGTCGATCAGGCTCGCCGTGACCGGCGTCGTGACACCGGCCAGCTGCGCGAGGGCCAGCGTCGGGACCAGGCCGTACGGGATCAGGTCCACGTCTCCGCCGAGCGGTCCGTCGGCCAATGCTCCCACCGCCGTCGACAGCGAATCCGAAGGGGTGCCAAGGAGATCGGCGAGCGCGGGCGCCAAGCGGGGTACCGACAGACCCAGGGCCGACGCGACGGCCGCCCGCTCCTCGTCGAGCGCAGCCAGGACGGGCGCGACGGCCGGATCGTCGATGGCGGCGCCGAGGGTTGTCGGGCCGACGGTGCCCAGCAGCAGCGTGGGGGCGGTGCGCAGTACGACATCCGGGGCGTGCAGCGCGGACCACAGGGTGCTCGGTGCCCGCGCCGTGGCGAACAGCGGGGCCAGTCTCGACGAGACGTCCGATGCGGCGCCGGCAGGCACTGTCGCCAGCGGCACCGGGCCGACCTCGCTGAACGCGTCGCCGTCGGCCTGCCACGGCGACCAGCTCGTCTCGGCCACCACGACGTCACCGAGCGCCGCCGCGAAATCACCTGCGGCGCCGGGCGATCCCGGAACGAGGACGAGGAGTGTGTCCGGACGCAGACAGTCCCGGAGGAGGACGGTCAACGTTGGATGGGCGCCGGCGGGCGTCGCGACGACGACGACACTCGCGGTCCGCAACGCCGGCGGGCAGCCGGCGGCGAGACAGTCCGCGCCCTCGGCGGGAAACAGCGCGATCCGCTCGGTCTGCCATCCGGCCGCGCGCGACCGCTGGTCGATCCGATCGGCGACGGGGCCGCGACCGACGATCGCGACGGTCTCGACGCCCGTCGGGCGGGCAGGTCGGACGGTTCCGGGGGCGCCGGACCGCGACGCCCGTCCGATGGCGAATCGCGGCTGATCGCGATCCCACGTCGGACCGGCGACGTCGAACCCGGATCGCAGCGGCCGATTCGATCGTGGGGTGCGGGGGGTGAGGCCGAACGGCCGGCGCGGCGGCGGAGCCGAGGGTGCGATCGGGGCGAAGCGGCGACCGCTGGCGCTCGAACCGCTGCCGCTCGAGCCTGCGGAACCGAGGACCTCGGACACGAAATCGGAGTAGCTCATACGGGGTCTCCTGCCGATCCGTTGGAGATCGAGTCGATCACGTGGTGGTGGCGCACGAAATTCCGTGCCGTCGTCGGGCCCTCGCCGGTCCGCGAGGCCAGGGTCACCGTGAACGGCTGCGCCGAACCGACCCCGACCGACGCGAACGAGGGCGCGTTGCGCACCAGCACGGTGACGTCGAGCGTCCGTTCGCAGGCGGCCAGGTACCGCGGGTCGCGCGAATGGACGATCGACGAATGGCGGTTGCCGCGCTCGGCTTCGAGTGCCTTGTCGAGGGCATCGGTCGCCGATGCGGTAGGGCATACCGCCAGCACGGGCAGCAGCATCTCGCTCCAGATGAACGGGTGGTCGGGCTCGACGACCGCGACCACCGATCGCGGCAGCGTCGCCGCGCCCGACGAGCCGATGGCGTCGAGGATCAGCGAAGCGTCGCGACCGATGAAGTCCCTGGCGACCGCGGAACTCTGCCCGGGACGCGGGTCTGTCAGGAGCAGGTCGGTCAGCGCATCGATCTCGGCGGCGGTGGCGATGTGGGCGCCCGCGGCCGCGAGCGCCGAGACGAGGCCCTTCGCGGCGCGGTGCGGGACGAAGACCTCCTTCTCCTGGATGCAGCCCACCGTGTTGTCGAACGACGAGCCCAGGTAGATGCACGCCGCCGCGGCGGTGGGATCGGCCGTCTCGTCGACGATCACCGGTGTGTTGCCGGGGCCGGCGCAGATGGACTTGACGGGTACCTTCATCGCCTCGGCGACCACCCCGCCACCGCCGGTCACCACGAGCAGATCGATGCCGGGGTGCCGCATGAGTTCGACAGCGGCCTCCGAGCCGGATGCGGTCACCAGGGTGACAGCGTCGGCGGGCAGCCCGGCGCCCGCGAGGGCCTGCGAGCAGATGTCCACCGCGGCGGCGGTGGTCCGAGCCGCGGACGGGTGCGACATGAATACGACGGCGTTGCCGCCACTGAGCATCGCGATGGTGTGTGAGACCACTGCCTCGTTGGGCACCGTCATCGGCAGCACCGACGCGATCACCCCGTAGGCCGAAGTGCGTTGTCGCGCAACCGACATGCGCGTGCCGGTGTAGGCCGGTGCCAGCAGCTCGGTACCGGGGGTCCGCACGGCGGCCGCCCGCGTCATCACGACCTTGTCGTCGTACCGGCCCAGCCCGGTCTCGTCGTGCGAGAGGCGGGCGACCTCTTCGGCGGTCGCGACCGCTGCCTCGCGGACGGCCGCGATCGCCGCAGCGCGCTCCTCGAGGGTCGTCGCCTGCAACTGGATCCGGGCGGCCCGCGCCCGTGCGATCGCGGCGTCGACAGCCGCTGCGATGCCGCCCCGAACCGCCGCACTCGGCGTAGCCTGCGGGGCCGCGGGAATACGCGGTGGGCCGGTGCGAGCCACGCCGGGCCGGCCGGTCCGGGCTGCGCTCCGGGTCTTGGCCACAAGGGCGGCGATCGCCTCGCGGTCGCGGTCGGCGGCGGTGGTCACGGTTGCTCCTCGTCGGTGTCGTGGAGCTCGTGGCGCCACTGCAGGTATCGGTGGTAATCGGGGTCGTCCTCGGCGTCGACGAGCTCGAGCTCGCCGCGGGCGAGCCAGCCGTTGTCACCGTCGACGGTGATCGCTTCGCCCACATGCACCGATCGGCCGTCGACGGTCGCGGTGCGCCCGTCGGCGGAGATCTCGATCGGCCCGACGCCGCAGACGGCCGGGCGGTCCATGCCGCGTGCGACGACCGCGGCATGCGACATCGGGCCGCCGCGACCGGTCACGACTGCAGCCGAGGCGATGAGTCCGGACATATCCGACGGCGACGTCGTCGGCCGGATCAGGACCACTCGACGCCCCTGCGCGGCGTACTCGGCGGCGGCGTCGGCGTCGAAGACTGCGAGGCCGGTAGCGGCGCCGCACGACGAGGCGATTCCGCGCGCGATCAGTGCATCTCGGTCGGGGGCGGGATCGGCGGTCCGCGGCAGGCGCGCCAGTGCGCGCTCGTCGATCCGGCGGACGGCCTCGGCCGTGCTGATGATCCCCTCGCGAGCCAGGTCGACGGCGATGCGCACCGCCGCTCGACTGCTGCGCTGCCCGACGCGCGTCTGGAGAATCCACACCTTCTCGCTCTCGACGGTGAACTCGACGTCACACATGTCGGTGGCATGCCGCTCCAACCGGTCGAGCACAGCGGCCAGCTCGGCGTGGGTTCTTGGGAGCGTCACCGCGAGAGCGCCGAGACCACGCGACTCGAACCGGCCGGACACCACGTCCTCCCCTTGGGCGCGCGGCAGATATTCACCGCATGCGCCGGGTGCACCGGACGCCGGGTCTCTCGTGAAGGCGACGCCGCTGCCCGACGTGTCGCTCCGGTTGCCGTAGACCATCGCTTGGACGACGACGGCGGTGCCGATCGAGTCGTCGATGCCCTTGTGCCTGCGATAGGCCCGCGCACGACGGCTGTCCCACGATGCGAACACCGCGGCGATCGCCTCCGTGAGCTGGCCCTCCGGAGCCGGGAACCGGCTTCCCGTCTCCGCTTCGATCGTGGCGAGGAGGGCCGTACAGCGCTGACGGGCGCCCTCGGCGGTGTCGCGGTCGAGGCCCTCGACGGCGTCGTCGACAAGGTCGGGCGGCAGTTCGCGCACCGAGGTCGCGAACCCGCTGAGGAGGTGTTCGAAGCTGGAGTAGGCGAATCGCGCGTCGCCGGTCGCAGAGGCGAGCCGAGCCACGGAGTCCGGCGTCAAGCCGACGTTGAGGATCGTGTCCATCATCCCCGGCATCGAGACCGGCGCGCCCGAGCGCACCGAGACCAGCAGCGGATCGTCGAGATCGCCGAAGCGGCGGCCGATCTCCCGCTCCAGCACGGCGAGGTGGGCCTGGACCGCTGCCTGTGCCTCTGTCGGCAGGCTGCCGGCTTCACGGTGGCGTAGGCCGCAGGCGGTCGTCAGGACGAAGCCGGGCGGGACGGGGATCCCCAGGCGGGTCATGTCGACCAGTCCGGAACCTTTTCCACCCAGCAGCGCGCGATCCGATGTCTCCGCCGCACGGAATCCGACGACCAGCTCGGAGGTCGAGGTGCTCATTCGTCCTCCTCGCGCGCCCGGCCGAGGGACACCAGGAAGTCTTCGTGGCACTCGAACCACGCCGTGTGGAACGAGTCCGATCCCGGATCCGCCAGCGCGTCGCGCCGGCCCTCTGTGGCACGCTCGAGCGCGGCCTCGAGCCGGTCGCGGTAGACGCCGTAGCGGGGAAGCCGCACAGCGAGCTTGGCGAGTGGACGGTCGACGCGAGTGAATGCGCGCTCCAGCGCGTCGACGGCCCGAAGCAGGTCGTCGTCGGTGGCAGCGGATCCGGCAGCCTGCCACTGTGCGCAGGCGTCCTTCACCGCCCGGTTGACCTGGAGGAATCTGTCGTAGGTCCGCTCGAGGCCGTCCCGGTCGGCGGTGGACACCTGCTCGGCGAGGAGGCCTGCGTGCCGCACGAGGCCCGCACCGGTCAGGAGCACGCCCCGCGCGGTCACCGCGATCAGGCCGGCGTCGGCGGCCGCGGTCACGACCGCTGGGTCCGCGCCGACCTGATCTGCCGGCACCCGCCCCTTGATTCGCAGTGCATGGAGGAGGTCGAACTCGTTCCGCATCGCTCAGCCCGCGACCTGGACGGATCCGTCGGTCTCGATCCGCACGTGGCGGCCGTGCAGCCCCTCGCCGCTCAGTTCGGTTCCCATGACGCACGGAATGCCGAACTCGCGGGACAGGATCGCCACATGCGAGCCCTTGCCGCCGACCGTGGAGATCACGCCCTTGATGTCGGAGAACAGGGGCGAGAGGATCGTGCCGCCGGAGGTGTGCAGCAGCACGATGAGATCGCTCGGGCAATCGTCGAACAGGGGGAGCACGTCTTCAGTCGTCGAGATCTCGACGACGGTGCCCTCGACAGGCTCCGTCCCCGAGACGAAGTCGCCGCTGCCGGCCGTGGTCCAGTTTCCGGACATGGGTTCCTCTGCTTTCGTTTGCCGGCGGATCGGCCCGTGGCCGGTCTGCGCGTGTGACGTGGTGGAAGGTCAGGCGAACGGGGGAGTGGTCGGCTCGCCGCCACCGAGCAGGTGCTCGAAGGCACCGAGACGGGTGTCTCCGGTCGCTCGGTCGTAGTAGTCCTCGGCGGCCTTCTCGAACGGTTCGACCCACAGCGTGCGGACCTCGTCCTCGGAGTAGCCGGCGAGGGGCAGCAGCGCGTGGAAGTCGGTGGCGTACTGGCTGGCGCCGTGGGTCACCTTCGTCCGGTCGTCCCAGCGGGCCATCTTCAGGAAGTAGTCGCGCTGGGCCTTCACCGACGCCTCGGCGATCTCCGCGAGCTCGGGAAGGGTGATCCGGTGCAGATCGTCGTCGGAGTAGATCGCGATGCCCTCGACGTGGTCGAGGAGGTTCTCCGGCTCGGCGTAGACGGCGAACAGGTCGAAGCGGATCTCCACGTCGCGCATCACCAGGGCGATCACGATGCGCGACACAGGCAGGCGGTTGGCGTCGTCCTTGCTCGGCATGTACTTGCCCTGCAGGTCGGTGAACTCCTTGAAGAGCACGGTGCGGCCGTCGGCGAGCTTGTAGGGGCCGTGGTGGTGGATGCCGTCGCGGGCCTCGGCGTGGGTGACGAACTCGAACATGTCGAGCTCGGCGATGGCGCGGCGAAGCATGTCGCGGTCGCCGCCGTTCGCCGCAGTGCCGTCCGCGGCGACGGCGCCTTCGGTGAGCGCGGCGTTCGCCATCTCGGCGACCGTCTCGTCGGGCAGGACCTCGTAGGTCTCCGGCGTGCCGCCCTGGCCGGGCACCAGGCCGCCGTCGTTGCGGTATGTCTGCATGATCCGGGCCCACCAGGTCAGCACCTCGGCGCCCCGGGCATCCTCGGGGACCACGACATCGGTCTTCTCCGGCCAGCCCGCGTCCTTGTACAGCTGGATCCGGCCCATCGTGAGCACCCATCCGAGGCCGTTCATCACCAGGCCCAGCGGGACGCCGACGGTCTTGAGTCGCCGGCCGAGCTCCTCGGGTGTGAGCCGCGCCGACACGAGGTCCATCAACAGCGGAATCGACCGCACCGCGGCGTAGTTGCCGTATGCCATCTTCGTGGACACATCGAACAGCGGGGAGTCCACGGCGGTCCGCTCGGCGAGGAATGCGCGGACGGCGTCGCCCAGCTGTACTCGGGCCTGATCGGCCAGGTCGCGGTTGACTCGGGCGGAGGACATTCGGTGGCTCCTCGGGGTCGGGGTAGGTGCACTCGATGTCACACCTGTGGCGTCGCCGTCGGTAGAGGTCACTCACTTATCGGGGTGAGAACATCTGCTTATCCCCCGTGGCTTCGCTGGCCGACCGCCGAGCGTGCGGGCTATCGTGACCTGCATCACTACATGGATCGCGGTGGTGGGAATCGAGGTGGCGGAAATGGACCTGCGCCAGATGGAGGTCTTCGTCGCCGTCGCCGAAGAAGGAAGCATCCACGCGGCGGCGCGGCGACTGTTCCTCTCGCAACCGGCCATCTCACAGGCGATGCGGAAGTTGGAGCGCGTGGTCGGCGCGCCCCTGCTGGTCCGCAGCCCCCGGGGCGTCGAGCTCACGGAGCCGGGGCGCGTCTTCCTCGACCAGGCCCGCCTGATCCTGCGATCGGTAGACGACGCCGTCGCCGAAGCGCGTCGGGTCGGCCGTCGCCGCAGGATCAGGGTCGGCCTGCTCTCCGGTCACCTCGGAGCTGGCGAACTCACGCCGCTGATCGTCGGCGAGTACCGTCGCGCGCACCCCGACGTGGACGTGTCGGTGGCGGATCTGAGTTTCGGTGATCAATTCGAGGCGGTGTCCTCGGGTGACGTCGACGTGGCGATCGTCCGCGCACAGCGCGAATACGACGGTCTGGACTTCACTCCGTTGTTCAACGAGCCCCGGGTGCTCTGCTACAGCGCCGAGGCCGCCGAGTCGGCGGGCGCCGAGCCGGTCACCGCCGACGCGCTTCTCGACATGCCGGTGCTGAACCTGGTGCACACCCCGGACCGGTGGTCGTCGTTCTGGGAACTGCAGGAGCTGAGGCAGCCGTACGAGCGGGTGCGGAGCACGGCCGTCACCATCTCCGAGCTCCAGTCTGCGATCGCAGGATCGAAGTGTGTCCTATCGGTCGCGCTCAGTGGCTGGCGTCTGGGCATTCGGAATCCGCTGCTGCGGGCGCTGCCGATCGAGGGGACGGCGCCGACCATCGTGCAAGCGGCATACCGACGCGGGGCCGATCAGCGGACGGCACTGGAGTTCGCGGAGTTCGCGCGCGGGGTCGTCGCCGAGAATCTGGACATCGTGGAGGGCGCGCACCTCGCCGCGTGACGGAAGAACGTCAGGCGGAGGCGTGCGGGAATGCGGGGGTGCGCTTGCCCTCCCGGATCTGGATCGACTTGAGCTCGGTGAACTCCTCGAACCCGGCGATGCCCATCTCGCGGCCGTAGCCCGACTGCTTCATCCCGCCCGCGGGGAGCTGAGGGCCACCGTCGATCGTGGTGTTGACCCACACGCGGCCGCTGCGCAGGGCCTTCGCCACCGTCAGCGCCCGGTCGATGTTCTTGGTCCACAACGAGCTCGACAGCCCGTACTCGGTCGCATTGGCGAGGCGGATCGCCTCGTCGACGTCCCGGAAGCGCGTCACGGTGAGCACCGGGCCGAAGATCTCCTGATGGAACTCGGGGGAGTCCTCGTGCACGCCCACCACGACGGTCGGCGTGACGAAGTGGCCGCCGTCGGGGCCGCCCGCGGGCTCGGCCGGTGTGACGACGGTGCCGCCGTGTGCCTGCGCGGAGGCGATGTGGCCGCGGACCTTCTCCAGGTGGCCGCCGTGGATCATCGGTCCCACGTCGGTCGACTCGTCGAGGGGATCACCGGTCCGGAGCCGGCCGGTCGCGGCGACGACCTGCTCGACGAACTCGTCCGCGATGGACTCCTGAACGAGCAGGCGCGCGCCGGCCACGCAGCACTCGCCGTTGTTGAAGAACGCGCCGAACAGCACGCCGTCGAGTGCATCGTCGAGATCGGCATCGTCGAACACGATGTTCGCGCCCTTGCCGCCGAGTTCCATCGACAGCCGCTTCGCCGTCGCCGCCGCGGCCTTGGTGATCGCCTGCCCCGTCGCGGTGCTGCCGGTGAACGACAGCAGGTCGACGTCGCGGCTCTCGGCCAGGGTGGCGCCGACGTCCGCCCCGTATCCGGTCACCACGTTCACCACGCCGTCCGGTATCCCGGCGGCGCTGATGATGCGCGCCAGCTCCAGTGCGGTCCCCGAGGTGAACTCGGACGGCTTGACGACGGCGGTGCACCCCGCGGCGAGCGCGAACGGCAGCTTCTGCGCGAGCAGCAGCAGCGGGAAGTTCCAGGGCAGGATCATCGCCGCCACCCCGGCCGGCTCGCGGACGACGAGGGCCGTGCAGCCCTCACCGAGCCCGGTATGCGCCTCACCGTGACTCGACATCGCCAATCCCGCGGCGTATTCGAAGAGCTCGGCGCTCCCCTCGACGTCGCCCCGGGCGTAGCGCAGCAGCTTGCCGCTCTCGGCGGCCTCGATCTCGGCGAGCCGGTCGGCGTCGGCCCGCATCAGCTCGGCCACCCGCAGCAGCTTCCGGGCGCGTTCCATCGCCGACGTCCGCGGCCACGGCCCGTCGTCGAACGCCCGGCGAGCGGCGGCGATCGCGCGTCTGGTGTCCTCCGAGGTACCGGCGGCGAACTCGGCGAGATCGCTACCGTCGGTGGGGCTCTGCCGCCTGATCGAGGCGATGCCGGCCGGATCCTCTGCCGTTCCGCCGATGAACAGTCCGTAGCGGCGGACGGTGTCGGTGGGTTCGGCGGCTACGTGAGATGGCATGGGTGCTCCTGGAGTCGGTGGCTGGTCAGTGCTCGTGGATGAGGACACCGCGCAGGTTCCTGCCCGCGTGCATGTCCGCGTAGGCCTCGTTCACCCGGTCTATCGAGTATCGCGCGGTGATCAGCTCGTCGAGCTTGAGGAGGCCGGCCTTGTAGTAGTCGAGCAGTGCGGGGATGTCGTTGGTGGGGTTGCAGTTCCCGAACAGGACGCCGCGCAGGGTCTTCGCATAGACGACCAGCTCCAGCGGGCTGATCGGGATGCCGGGCTCGTTCTGTCCGATGGAGACGAGGGCGACCCGGCCCTCTTTGCGTACGGCCGAGAACGTCTCCGCGATCAGCGCACCGTCGACCACGCCGACGGTGATGACCGCGGAGTCGGCACCCTGCCCGTTGGTGACCGAGTGGATGAACGGCATGGCCTCCGCGATCGACGCGAAGGCGTGGCTGGCACCCAGCTTCAGGGCCTCGTCGCGTTTGAACGCGACCGGGTCGACCGCCACCACGTGGGCGGCGCCCGCGTGGTGGGCGCCCTGCACGGCGTTGATGCCGACACCGCCGACGCCCACGACGAGCGCGGTGTCACGGGGCCGCACGTGCGCGGCGTTGACCGCAGCGCCCCAACCGGTGGCGACGCCGCAGGAGACCAGGCACGCGACGTCGAACGGCAGGTCGTCGTCGATCTTGACCGCCTGCGACTCGTCGGTGACGAGGTAGTTGGCGAAGGTGCCGAGGCGCTGCATGGCGCCCAGGGGCGCGCCGCTGCGGCGGGTGAACCGGGGGTTGCCTGCGAGCCCGAAGCCGTTCTCCATTCCTGCGCCGCTGTCGCAGATGTACTGCATGCCCTGCGAGCACCACCGGCAGTGGCCGCACGCGGGTAGGTACGCGGTGGCGACGTGGTCGCCGACCTGTACTCGGGTGACGCCCGGGCCGACGGAGTCGATGATGCCCGCACCCTCGTGGCCGCCGAGGAAGGGCAGCACGTTGGGGATGTCGCCGGTCACGAGGTGGTCGTCCGAGTGGCACAGGCCCGAGGCCATGACCCTGATCCGCACCTCGCCCGGGCCGGGTTCGGCGAGCTCGAGGTCCTCGACCTCCCAGCGGCCGCCCACGCTCTCGATGACGGCGCCTCGAACTGAGATGGACATGGTGGATCTCCTAGCGGGGGTGTCGATGGATCATTTGATGATGGTGAGCTTGCTGCGGTCGAGCGTGAGCACGACGATGACGATGACGACGCCGCCGTAGACGATCTGCTGGTAGTTGGGGTCGATTCCGGTCACCGCGCCGCCGACCCGCAGGATCGTCACGATCAGCGCGCCCACGGCGACCTTGAAGGCGCTGCCGATACCGCCGGTGATGGCGCAGCCGCCGACGAGCACTGCGGCGATCGCCGGCAGCAGCAGCGCGTCGGCCAATTGTGGTGCTGCACTCTGCTGTTGCGCAGACAGGACCACGGCGGCGAGCCCGGAGAAGAGCCCCGACAGCGCGAACGCCGCGACCCTGATCCGTCGGGTGGGGATGCCGCTCAGCATGGCGGGACGCTCGCCGAGGCCGACGAGGTGGAAGACGTTGCCTCGGGGGTGGCGGGACATGAACGCCCAGATGACGATTCCGATGACGATGCCGATCCATACCGCGGCGGGTATGTCGAGGAAGGTCCACGAGCTGAGCCAGTAGATCGCGTCGTAGTGCTTGTCGATGTAGATGGTCGTCGAGCCGGATAGGGCCTGTGCGACAGCGCCCCAGAACCCGAGCGCGCCGAGCGACACCACGAACGACGGCACCTGGCCCAGCGTGGTCAGGAATCCGGTCACCGCGCCGATCGCCGCGGTGGCGATCACTGTGATCAGGATCGCCAATGGACCTGTGGCGCCGATGGTCTGGGCCAGGATCACAGTCCCGAGCGAGCACACGGTGGCGACCGACAGGTCGATACCACCGGTGAGGATCACGAACATCTGTCCCAGCCCGAGCAGAAAGAGCGGGAGCGCCTGGGCGGTGACCACGGACAGGGCAGTGCCGGAGAAGAAGTGCGGTTCGGCGACGGTGACCAGGGCCACGAGGAGGACCAGCAGTAGGGGCGGGCCCGCGGTGCGAAGCGCCGCCGGCGAGAGCATGGCGCTGGTTCTACCCGTCGGGCGGGGTGGGGTCACGGTCTGGAGGGAAGCGGTGTCGGCCATCTCACATCATCTTCTCGAGGATCTCGATCTTCGTGGGCGGTTCGGTTGCGACGGAATCGAATTCGGCTGACACGCGGCCGTCGCGCAGGACGACGATCCGGTGTCCGAGGCCGATCGCCTCGTCGAGGGTGTCGGCGAGCACCAGCACGCCGACTCCGCGGTCGGACAGGTCGCGGACGAGGGCGTACACGTCCTCCTTGGCACCGATGTCGAGTCCGCGAGTGGGGTGGTCGAGGATGAGGACCGTCAGGTCCTCGTCACGGATCCATTTGGCCAGCACGGCTTTCTGCTGGTTGCCGCCGGACAGGCGAGCGATGTCGGCGTCGGGGTCGGCGGGGCGGATGTGCAGCCGCTCGATCCACCCCAGCGCCTCCCGGCGCGCCACGCCCGAGCGGCTCTGCATCGACGTGCTCGGGTGCGCGAGGCTGATGTTGTCGGCCACCGTCGCGCCTGACACCATCCCCTCGCTGCGTCGCTCCGCCGGTACGTACCCGATGCCGGCCGCCACCGCGGCGGTCGGCGACGACGGGTTCAGCCGCTCTCCCTTGACCTCGAACGACCCGGCCTGCGCCGGCATCGCGCCGAAGATCGCGCGGGCGAGCTCCTCCCGTCCCGACGAGGCCACCCCGACCAGGCAGACGACCTCACCCGGCAGCACGGATATCGACACGTCGTCCACGTGGCCGCGGACGGTGACGTTGCGCGCCGCGAGCATCGGCGTTCCGTCGGGCACGGGCTTCCGCCGGCCCGTGCTGTAGATCTCGTCGGCGGCCTCCTTGCCGATCATCATCGCGTAGAGCTCGCGCTCGTCGACATCGGTGGTGGACCGCTCGCCGACCAGCTTGCCGTCGCGGAGGACGTAGACACGATCGGAGAACCGGAGGACCTCGTCGAGCCGGTGCGAGACGAAGATGACGGAGCCGATCTCCCGCAGCACGAGGACCCTCTGGTGCAGCACCTCGATGTCTGCCGGCTGTAGCACCGAGGTCGGCTCGTCGAGGACGAGCAGGGGAGCGTGGCCGGTCTGCTTGCCCGCGACCGCGCGGGCGACCTCGATCATCTGGCGTTCGGCGAACCCGACGTCGTCGGTGAGGGCCGCCGGGCTGACCTCGGAGTCGACCAGATCCAGCATGGACTGTGCGGCACGGCGACGCGCACCGCGCCGGATCAGGCCGAAGCGGGTGAAGTCGGATTCGGAACCGAGCGTGAGGTTCTCGGCGATCGTGAGGTTCGGCAGTAGCGATTGCTCCTGGTGCACCACGCCGACCCCGTGCCGCGTCGCATCGGCAGGGCTGGTGAAGACGGTGTCGACGCCGGAGACCCGCATGGTGCCCTCGTCCGGGCGGTGGACGCCCGCGAGGATCTTCAACAGGGTCGACTTGCCGGCGCCGTTCTCGCCGATGAGGCCGATGACCTCGTTCTTGCGAACGGTGAGCGAGACGTTGTCGAGGACGGTGTTGGGCCCGTATCGCTTGGTGATCCCGTCGAGCTCGAGAAGTGTTGTCATTTCACGACTCCCAATCGCGTGCGGGCGGGCCATGCGGTCGCGATGACCGCCGCGACCAGGATGATTCCCTGCGCGCCCTGCTGGATGTAGGGGCTCGCACCGGAGAGCAACAGGCCGTTGCCCAGGGTGACGAGCAGGAGGATGCCGACGACGGAGTGCAGCGGTCCGCCGCGTCCGCCGCTGAGCAGGGTGCCACCGACGACCACCGCCGAGAGCGTGAGGAACAGGTTCCCCGATCCGACGCCGACGTCGCCGACGCCCAGCCGGATGGTTGCGAGGACGCCGGCGAAACCCGACATGATCCCCGCGATGGTGAACAGGATTACCTTGGTGCGGGCCACCTTGATGCCGGTGACGCGGCTGATGCCCTCGTCGCCGCCCACCGCATAGGTGAAAGTGCCGAGTGATGTGGCGGTGCACAGGAACCAGGTGATCAGCACTGCGATCACGGCGAACACGACGATGATGGGCACCCCCAGCCAGGAACCGCGCGCCCACCCGGCCAGTCCGGGATCGGTGAGCTGAGGGGTGTTGGTGCCGAAGAGCACCGTCGCCACACCGAGGCCGATGAACCAGGTACCGAGGGTCACGAGGAACGACGGGACGCGGGCGATGGCGTGTAGCCACCCGTTCACGAAGCCGAACAGCGCGCCGACCGCGACGGCGATGACCACCGCCCACAGCCCCAGGGCGTGTGAGTTGACGCTGTTCGACGCCAGCAGGACGAAGGTGAGCCCGGACGCCGCCATGACGCCTTCGATCGACAGGTCGACGCTGCCGATGAGGATGACCAGCGTGGCGCCCATCGCGCAGATCAGGGGGATTGCGGCCTGCTGGATGACCGCGCTGAGGTTGCCGAGGCTGAAGAACCCCGTGGCGGTGAACGAGAAGACGATGCACAGCAGGATCAGAGCGGCGAGGGGACCGAGCGATCGGGCCCACCGGGACAGGAGGATCGAGCCGCCCGTCGACGGTGTCGCCGGGTCGGCAGCCGGGGAAGTGGCGCTGGATCGCGCCGGAGCGGGGGTGGGCATGGTCGGACTCCTTTACTGCACGACCGGTCCCGCTATGCGGGAGAACGGATCTCGAACCTCGGCGACGATCTGCTGGTCCGTGGGCCTGGTGGTGTAGTCGTTGACGTTGCTCTTGGTGATCAGGGTCTGGTCGAGGAAGAACTCGCGCTGCTGCGGAGTCAGGTCGGCGACCTTGCGCTGGCCGGTGGCGACCTGATAGCAGATCGCGAGTCCCATGGCGCCGTTGAAGTACGGATCAGTGGTGTAGGTCGCCACCATGGCGCCGTGTTGGATCGCTTCGAGTCCCTCGGGGGTCGCGTCGGATGCGCTGGACACCTTGATCTGGCCGACCTTGCCCTTCTCGCGAACTGCCTGCAGGGCGCCGAGCGCCATCGAATCGGTGGCCGCCCAGATGCCCGTCACCTTGTCGCCGTACTTGTTGAGCAGGGTCTGAGTGGTGGAATACGCCTCGTTCCGGTCGAAGTCGGCGGGTTGGGCGTCGAGCAGCGTGATCCCGGGGTGGCCGGCGAGGGCTTTGGTGAAGCCGGCGTATCGGGTCTGACTGATCTCGTTCGCGAGCAGGCCCTGGATGGCGATCACGCCGCCGTGTCCGCCCATGCTGTCGGCGAGCACGTTGGTGGTGTCGAAGCCCTCCTTGACACCGTCGAACCCGACGTAGGCCGCCCACCCGTCGCCGACGTCCTTCGGGTGCAGGTCCGCAGGCTTGCTCCACTGAGTCACTGCGCAGCCACCGCTGTTCTGCACCGCCCGCACGATCGCGGGCGTGTCTGCGCTGGTGTTGGGGTTGATGTTGAGCAGGACCTTCTTGCCGGTGGCCAGAACGGACTGGAGTTGGGAGAGCTCCTGCTGCGAATCACCCCCGTAGACGATGACCTTCAGCGGCACGCCGACCGAACGGGCGTACACCCGGCTCGCGTCCACCCAGGCCGCCTCGTACGGGTTGGTCAGCGACCGCACCTCGGACACCATCAGCAGGTTGCCGGAGCCCGAGGTCTGGTGGTCGCCACAGGCGGACAGTGTCGCGGCTGCGACGACGCCGGCCACGCAGACCGTGGCACAGCGGCGCACCAACCCCCTCCCGGTGGATATCGGTGACATGAATGGAACCTCCTGTAAGCGTTTTCTACAGTGATGGGCGCCACATGTCAAGGGTGAGACAACGGCGTCCCGGGGGTGGAACGGGGGAAGGTCGTAGTAGGGGTGACCAGGCTGGACGGGCAGGGCGACGAGGCGGGCGATCGGGGTGGGCGGTACGCAGACCGTTGTGATAACGCTTTCTTCGGCGGGCGGATCGCCGCGGCGCCGACTGCTCCGGGCTAGCCCGCGGCGCGCAGCAGCGATCGGCTGATGATCAGCCGCTGCATCTCGCTGGTGCCCTCGTAGATCTTGGTGATCCGGGCGTCCCGGTATAGGCGCTCGACCTCGTACCCGCGGATGAAGCCGTTACCGCCGAACACCTGCACCGCCGCGTCCGTGTGCCGGACGCAGTTCTCGGAGGCGTTGAGCTTCGCCATCGAGCAGAGCACCTCCGCGTCCGCGTCGCCCGCGTCCAACGCCTGCGCTGCCGAGACGGACAACGCGATCCCAGCTTGCAGTTCGGTGGCCACCGAGGCCAGCGAGAACGAGATCGCCTGGTTGTCGGCGATGGCCCGGCCGAACTGGTGGCGGTCGAGAGACTGCGGGACCGCGGCGTCGAGCGCGGCACGGCTGATGCCGAGGGCGAGCCCGGAGATGCCGAGGCGCCCCTTCGCGAGCACCTTCATCATGTAGCCGAACGCCTTCCCCTCCTCGCCCAGCAGAGCGGACTCGTCGATCTCGGCATCGTCGAACACGAGCCCGCCGATCTGCGAGGCGCGCTGTCCCATCTTGTGCTCGTGATAGGCGCGGCTGATGCCCGGCGTGTCGACGTCGACGAGGAAGACCGAGATGCCGCCGCGCTTGCCGAGCTCGGGGTCGGTCACCGCCAACACCACGGCGAAGTCGGCGACCGGCGCGTTGTGGATGTAGATCTTCTCGCCCCGCAGGCGCCAGCCGGTCGCCGTGCGTTCGGCGCGGGTGGTGATCGATCCGAGGTCGGAGCCCGATCCGGGCTCGGTCATGGCGTACGCGCAGCGCTTCTCCGCCGCCAGCAGCGGCAGCAGGTACTCCTCCTGCTGGGCCGGCGTCGCATATGCGCTCAGCAGGCTGCCGAGGATCTCGACCAGGCCGCACTGGTCGGCGATCGAGGCGTAGCCGTACGAGAGCGACTCCATCACGAACAGGTAGTCGAGGGCGGTGCCGCCGACGCCGCCGAACTCCTCCGGGACGGTGATGCCGAAGAGGCCGATCTTGCCCATCTCGGAGTAGAC
Source organism: Tsukamurella soli (assembly GCF_039541155.1). Lineage (NCBI taxonomy): Bacteria > Bacillati > Actinomycetota > Actinomycetes > Mycobacteriales > Tsukamurellaceae > Tsukamurella > Tsukamurella soli. Next base: position 38,425 of record NZ_BAABFR010000012.1, on the reverse strand, counting down.
CTCCTCGGGGAAGCGCTCCGTCTCGTCCAGATCGGCGGCGATGGGGCGGATCCGCTCGTCGACGAACTGGGCCACGAGCGCCCGCTCGTCGGCGCCGAACAGTGTGGTCGGGATCCTGCTGTTGGCGGTGCCGGGTGCGAAGGTCATCGGTTGGCTCCTTGCTGGTGGTCGGTGGGTGTCGGAGGTCGGTGGGTGTGGGCGGTGAACAGCTCCGGGGCCATCGGGATCGGGCGCGTGATGATCGGTTCGAATCCCATGTGCGCGAGTATGTCTCGCTCGACGTCGATGCCCGGGGCGACTTCCGTCAGCTCGAGGCCGTCGGGTGTCAGGACGAATACGGCGCGCTCGGTGACGTAGGTGACCCGCTGGCCGTCGCGGATCGCGCGGCCGCCGGAGAAGGTGATCTGCTCGACGGTGTCGACGAACTTGGGTATCCGTCCTTCGCGCACGATGTGCAGCCGGCCGTCGCCGCACTCGACGTCGAGGCCGCCCGCGGCGAAGGTCCCGCAGAAGACCACGTGGCGGGCGCTCTCCGAGATCTCGACGAATCCGCCCGGCCCGTTGATCACTCCGCCGATCCGGCTGACGTTCACCGAGCCGGTGCGGTCGACCTGGGCCATGCCCAGACAGGTGAGGTCGATCAGGCCGCCGTTGATCAGGTCGAACTGCGTGGTCGACGCATGCATGACCTCGGGGGATGCCGAGGCGCCGAACAGGTCGCCCGACAGCGGTCGGCCCCCGAAGATGCCCTGCTCGATGACGATCGTGTTGTCGGAGAGGCGGCCCGCGGCGGCCAACTCGTCGACGACGAACGTCGGTATGCCGAAGCCCACGTTGATGATCTGGTCGGAGCCGACCTCGGCGACGGCGCGTCGCGCGATGACCGCACGCGCGCCGTGTGGGAGGTCGGCGGCACGCACATCGAAGTCGGTCTCGTCGCCGGCACCGCAGAGCCGGGGGTCGAACGGTGCGGAGTGGGTCTGGCGCTGCGCCGCATCGTGCACGACGACGTCGACGAGCGCGGCGGGCAGATGCACCACGTGGGGATCCAGCACACCGTCGGTGACGTCCTTGACCTGGGCGATCACGATGCCACCCGATGCGCGTGCGGCGTGCGCGATCGCGGCCGCGTCGAGCTGCGCCGCCTCGCCGGCCCAGCCGATATTGCCGTTACGGTCCATGGTGTCGCCGCGCACGAACGCGACGTCGACGCGGAAGGGCTTGTAACGCAGGTACTCCCGGCCGTCGAGTTCGATCAGTTCGACCAGCTCGTCGGTGGCGAGCCGGTTGAACCTGCCGCCGCCGTGCCGGGGGTCGGCGAAGGTATCGAGGCCGACCGACGTGATCAGCCCGGGCCGGCGCGCACCGATCTCGCGGAACAGCTGGCTGATCACGCCCCCCGGCAGTGTGTACGCCTCGATCAGTTCGTCCTGCGCCATCTGTCGGAGCTCGGGGGACCAGGTCCACAGGCCTCCGATGACCCGCTTGACGAGGCCGGGATGCGCGAGATGTCCGGTGCCCCCGCGACCGCGGTCTCCCATACCCAGGGCGTAGACGGCGGTGAGCTCGGCCGGTCCGTCGCCGCCGAGGAAGCGCTCCTCGAGAGCGTTCAGCAGTGACTCCGGCTCGAGCACGCCGCCGCCGGCACCGGTCAGCGCGAGCGTGGCGCCGTTCGGCACCAGTGCGACGGCTTCGCGGGCAGTCATCCGGGTGGGCCGGATGGAGCGGGATCGAGTCATTGAGGAAGCGCTTTCTAACGAGCCTGGGCGAGCCTCCGGTGATCCCTGGATGGCACGGCCTGTGATGTGGTTAACAGACTAGCAGGACGGAAAGCGCTTTCTCAAGTGTTCCGGAGACATCTGCCGGACGAACCGTGGGCGGCCGTGGATGACGCGGTTCAGCGTGCCGGGCCGGTGGAGTCCCGGACCACGACCCGCGCCTCGAGGGCGGGCGGCGAATCGGGGCGCTCGCCACCGTCGAGCATGGCCTGCATGAGTTCCCAGCCGCGGCGGCCGAGTTCGGCGCGTGGTGTCGTGACCGTCGTCAGCCGTGGCACGACGTGTCGGGCCAACACGATGTCGTCGAATCCCGTGACGGAGACGTCGGCTGGTACCCGCACCCCGGCGTCGCGCAACGCGGAGAGCACGCCGATCGCGCTCAGGTCGTTGAAGCAGATCAGCACCGTGGGGTCGTGGGCGAGCGCCTGTTGGACCACCGCGTAGGCGCCCTCGACGGTGCCGTCGGCGGTCACCTGGGTCGCCTCGATACCGAAGGCGGACGAGCTCTGTACCGCCCGCCAGCGCTCGCGGTTCTGCCACGCGAGCTCGGATCCCCCGATGTAGACCGCGCGTCGGTGCCCGAGCTGGGCGAGCCGGCTGCACAGCTGCATGGTCGCGGTGAAGTTGTCGACCGCGATCATCGGCAGGTCGATGCCCAGCTCCACACGGTTGATCAGGACCGTCGGCGCCGGGTTCCGTGCCAGCTGCTTGAGGCCGGCCGTCGGGATGCGGCTGGACAGCAGCACGAGGCCGTCGACCTGGCTGAGCAGGTCCATCGCGGTGTCCAGCTCCTCGGCGGGGTCACCGGACGAATCCGCGACCAACATGCGGTAGCCGCACTGGGCTGCGCCGCGGTGCATCTCGTTGACGACGTCGAAGAAGTACGCGTTGGTGAGATCGGGGAGGATCACGCCGATGTTGCGCATCGAGCCGAGCGCCAGCCCACGCGCGGCGCGGCTCGGGCGGTAGGCGAGCCGCGTAGCCGCCTCGTGAACCCGCTCCGCGAGTTCGGGTTTCACTGCGGACGAGCCCGTCATCACGCGGGAGACAGTCGCGATGGAGACCCCCGCCGCCTCTGCGACCGTTGCGATCGTGGCGCGGCCGGGTTGACTCGCCGGGCGGGAGGCGCTCATGGCTGTCGTCCTCACTGGTCGGTCGGGGGAACTGCTGCACAATACCGAGCCGGACCGGCCGTCACCAGTGTGGACATCGCGTCGTCCGCTGGTCACGACCCCTGGATCGTCCCCCTATGCTCGCATGCCCGACCGGCGGCCGATTGCATACTCGCGGGTCGATCGCCCCGCCCGTTACCGTCGATGTGGAGCTCCGACATGGCACGCGCGGCCGCGGCCGCCGTCTCGGTCGCCGGACGTGCCCACCACGCACTGCTGAGCACCTCGACCTCGACGAGCCCGCGGTACCCGGCGTCGCGACAGTCGCCGAGGAAACCCACCATGTCGATCACCCCCTCACCCGGCATGCCCCGGCTGGTGAGCTCTCCCATGATCGGGGTCACCCAGTCCGCCACCTGGACCGAGAGGATCCGGTCGCCGAGGTCGACGATCTGCCCGCGCAGCGCGGTCTCCCACCACACGTGATACGAGTCGACGGCGAGCCCCACGTGCGGGAGATCGATGGCGCCGACCAGCAGCGCGGCCTCGCGCAGCGATGTGATCGCCGACCGGGTGGCGGCCATCATCGGATGGAATGGTTCGATCGCCAGGCGGACGCCGGCCTGCTGCGCGTGCGGGGCGAGTTCCGTGATGCCGTCCGCGATCTCGGCCCGCGCCCGGTCCATCCGGCCGTCGACCGGAGGGCCGCACACCAGCACCAGGCACTGTGCGCCGAGGGCGGCCGCCTGGTCGACGGCGCGGCGGTTGTCGTCGAACCGCTCCCGTCGGAGCTCGGCGGTGGGCTGCGGGAACATGCCGCCCCGGCACACGCTCGACACCTGGAGGCCCGCCCCGCTGATACGCGCCGCGGCGCGGCCCAGGTCCTCGCCCTCGAGCACGTCCCGCCACAGGCCCACACCTCCGAATCCGTGCTCGATCGCGAGGTCGACGACCGCATCGAGCCCTGCGCCGCGGACGGTGGCGGAGTTGAGGCTGCAGTCCTGTACCTGCATCGCTCAGCCGATCCCGTTGACGGCGAAGTACGCCCCGACCCGGGCCGCGGTGTGCTCGGGGTCGGTGAACAGCCCGATCCGGTCCGCTGCGCGCACCAGCTCCGCCAGGTGCACCAGGCTGCGCCCGGTCTCGAATCCGCCGATCATCCGGAAGTGGTTCTGCTGGCCGTTGAGGTACGCGAGCCACGCGACGCCGACCTTGTAGTACTGCGTGGGTGCGGCGAAGATCAGGCGTGACAACTCCTCGGTGGGGCCGAGGATCGCGCGGTAGCCCGCGGTATCGCCCTCATCGAGCCGTGCGAGCGCGGCCGATGCGAAGGGACCGACCGCCGCGAACGCGCCGAGCAGCGCGTCGCTGTGACCGTCGGAGTCTCCGGCGATCATGTCGACGTAGTTGTAGTCGTCGCCGGTGAACACCCGTGCCCCGGCCGGGATCCGATTGCGCAGCCGGATCTCCAGCGCTGCGTCGAGCAACGAGATCTTGATTCCGCGGACGGTTCCGGCGTGCTCGCCGATGACCGTCAGGACCGTGTCCATCGCAGCCAGGGGATCGTCGTCCCCCCAGTACCCCTGCAGGCTCGGATCGAAGACCGATCCGAGCCAATGCAGAACGACCGGACGCGTGGCGTGGGACAGGACCTCGTCGTACACCGTCAGGTAGTCGTCGGGCCCCTGCGCGACTGCGGCGAGATGGCGGCTGGCCATCAGCACACACTCGCCGCCGAGCGCCTCGATGGTCGCGATCTGCTCGACATAGGCGTCGACGATCTCGGGCAGCGTCGGCCGGGCGTCGGTGAGTTGGTCGGTACCGATACCGACGACGACCCGTCCGCCGACCTCGCCCGCCGCGGCGAGGGTGCGGGTCGCGAGTTCGCGGGCGGACGGCCAGTCCAGGCCCATGCCTCGCTGCGATGTGTCCATGGCCTCGGCGATGCCGAGGCCGAGCGACCACAGATCACGCCGCAGCTCGAGCGTGGCGTCCCAGTCGATCTGGTCGGGCCCGCCCGCGGCCGAGGCGCGGTAGGGGTCGGCCACGACGTGGGCCGCCGCGTACACGTGGCGGGAGACCGGCGGGGCCGAGGCGGTCGCCAGTCGGGCCGGTTCGCCGGGCGCCCAGTCGACTGTGGTGCCGTCGGCGGAGGGCAGATGGAGCTTGACCATGAGTCTGAAATCGCTTTCTTGCGGAGGGATTGCTCTAGCCTATACCATGCAAATGTCAAGTTGAAGACGTTGAGGGCCATTCGAATCGGCTGCGAAAGCGGTTGCTGAAGCGGGTGTGATGCGCGGGCCTGTCGCTGAGAAGGGTTATGACGATGCTGGGTTCGACGAACGGGTTGTCCGGCAGGACGGCGATCGTGACAGGCGCGGCGGGAGGGATCGGCTCGGCGATAGCGCGGGCGCTCGCGCGCGAGGGCGTGACGGTGGTCGGTTTGGATGCGGCCCACGCCGTGACGGAGGTCCTCGCGAAGATGGGGGGTGTCGGACTCTGCGGTGACCTCACCCACCCCGCGGTGAGCCGATCGGCGGTGGACGAGGCGATCGCGCGGACCGGCAGGCTGGACATCGTCGTCAACGCGGCCGGGATCCAACGGCGCACCGCCGCCGTGGACATCGCCGACCACGACTTCCAGCGCCTCATCGACGTCAACCTGTCCGCTGCGTACCGCCTGATCCGGCAGGCCGTGCCGGCCCTCGCGACGACGCGGGGCAGCGTGGTCAACATCGCGTCGCTGTCCGCCGACCGGGCAGTGCCCGGGATCGTCCCCTACGGCGCCACCAAGTCGGCCCTGGTGCAGCTCGGCAAGGGGCTCGCCGCCGAGCTCGGGCCGCAGGGGATCCGCGTCAACGCGGTCGCGCCGGGCTACATCGAGACTCCGATGACCGCGGACGTGCTCGGGCAGGACGAGTTCCGCAGCCGCGCACTGTCGCGGATCCCGTTGCAGCGCTTCGCCGACGGCGATGACGTGGCCGACGTAGTCACCTTCCTGGTCTCCGACGCGGCGCGCTACGTGACCGGTGTCGTGCTCCCCGTCGACGGCGGGTACTCGATCACATGAGTGGCGACGCCGTGCCGTCGGCCGGGCGACCGTTGCACGTCGTGGTGGCGCCCGACTCGTTCAAGGGTTCCGCGGACGCCGCGGACATCGCCCGTGCGATGGCGGCCGGGTGGCGCGACGCACGGCCTGCCGACCACGTCACCGTCCTCCCACAGGCCGACGGTGGCGAGGGGACCATGGCGGCGCTGGCGGCGTCGACCGGCGGGGCGCGATGGCATGCGGTGTCCGACGTGTGCGGCCCCGACCACCGCCCGGTGACGGCACGGTGGCTGGAGCTGCCGGGGTCGCTCGGGGTCGTGGAGCTCGCCGAGTCGAGCGGCCTGCCGCTGATGGCCTCGCTCGATCCGAGACGCGCGACGTCCCGCGGGCTCGGCCAGGTGATCCGCGCTGCGGTCGGGCATGGGGCGCAGCGACTGGTCGTCGGTCTCGGCGGCTCGGCGTCCACCGACGGTGGCGTGGGCATGCTCCGCGAGCTCGGGCTCGTGCTGCTCGACGACGGTGGCAGACCCGTCACCATCGACGACGTCACCGGCCTCGCCGCGGTGGCCCGCGTCGACGTGGGCGCGCTGCTGGCCGCGCCACCCGGCGGCGTCGAGGTGCTCACGGACACCCTCGCGCCCCTATACGGACCCGACGGTGCGGCGCACACGTTCGGCGCACAGAAGGGCGCCGATGCCGAGACGCGCGACGCCCTCGACCGCGCGCTGCGGCGGATCGCCGATGCGATCGGGCCGCCGCTCGGTGCCGACGCCTCCGAACCGGGCACGGGGGCCGCCGGAGGTGTGGGGTTCGGTCTGCGAGCGTGGGGTGCGCGGCTGGTCCCCGGCGCCGATCGGATCAATCACCTGACGGGCCTGACCGACGCGATTCCGACCGCGGACGTGGTGGTCACGGGCGAGGGACGGTTCGACAGCACGTCGGCCACCGGAAAACTGGTGGGCACCATCGTGCGCAGGTGCACCGCGCATGGGGTTCGGACCCTGGTGGTCGCGGGTGACCTGGCGGTCGCACCGCCGGATCTCGGCGTGTCGCTCGTCGCGGTCGCCGGCTCCGTCGAGGCGGCGCTGGCCGAGCCGCTGACCCACGCGCGGTCCGCTGTGCGTGCTGCCGCGGCGAGCATCTGAGGCCGTGCGCCGCCGGGCGTGCGCAGGAGATGAAAGGAAGAGGAACCGATGGGCGCGAGCAGGAACCAGACGGCCGACTGGGGTGTGGCGGTCGGCGACACCGCGCGGTTCACGAAGACCGTGGGTGAGTACGACGTCTATGGATTCGCCGGAATCACCGGTGACTTCGCGCCGAACCACATCGACCGGACGTTCATGGCGGCCGGGACGTACGGCGAGCGGATCGCGCACGGTGTGCTGACCCTCGGTCTGTCGTCGACCGCCTCCACCGAGATCGTGGCCCGGGCAGGTGGTCGCGCCGTGTCGTACGGCTACGACCGCGTCCGCTTCATCGCGCCCGTGTACATCGGCGACACGGTCACCATCACCTATACGGTGGCCGCGGTCGACTACGACGAACGCAAGACGTTCGCCGACATCGTCGCGACCAATCAGCGCAACGAGACCTGCATGGCGGCCACGCACATCTTGAAGTTCCTGCGGTAGTGGTGCGGCGACAAAGGTAATCGCTTTCAGTAGCGGGCCACCTGGCCGCATGCCTTGACACGTGAGCTGGATCACGGTAAGAAAGCGCTTACAGATATTCTCGCGCAGGCGAGCCGATCGGATTCGTCGAATCCGGCGATTTCTGAAGATATGAATCGGGCCGGGCCGCCGCGACAGCGTCGCCCGCAGTGGGACCAGGGGTAACAGATCATGACCAACGACTACGACTACGTCATCGCGGGCGGCGGCACCGCAGGGTGCGTCCTCGCGGGTCGGCTGACCGAGGATCCGTCGATCCGTGTCCTCCTGCTCGAGGCGGGCGGCAACGACCGGCATCCCTTCATCCACGTGCCGGCGGGCTTCGCGAAGCTGACGTCGAGCAAGTACGACTGGGGGTTCCAGAGCGTCCCGCAGGAGCACTGCGACGGCAGGACGATCCCACTCGCGCAGGGCAAGGTGCTCGGCGGCGGCGGATCGATCAACGCCCAGGTGTTCACCCGCGGTGCGCATGAGGACTACGACGACTGGGCCAAGACCTACGGGTGCGACGGATGGTCGTTCGACGACGTCCGTCAGTACTTCGTCCGGTCCGAGGCGAACGACCGGCTGTCCGCTCCCGACCACGGCGTCGACGGGCCGCTCGGCGTGTCCGATCCGGTCGATCCGCACCCGTTGTCGCTGGCCTTCGTCCGCGCGGGCCAGGAGTTCGGCCTTCCCTTCAACGGCGACTTCAACGGCGCCCGCCAGCTCGGCGTCGGGATGTACCAGACCACCACGAAGAACGCCCGCCGGTGCAGCGCAGCCGTGGCCTACGTCAAGCCGGCGCGGAAGCGCCCGAATCTGACGGTGCGCACCGATGTGACGGTGTCTCGCATCACGCTCGTCGGCAAGCGGGCGACGGGTGTGGAGTTCATCACCGAGCACGGAGTCGAGACCGCCCGTGCCGGTCGCGAGGTGCTGGTGACCGCCGGCGCGTTCGGGTCGCCGAAACTCCTCCAACTCTCGGGCATCGGACACCCCGACGATCTCCGTGCGGCGGGCGTGGAGGTGCGCCACGCGCTCGGCGGCGTCGGGCGGAACCTGCACGACCACTGCGACCTCGACGTGATCTACGAGCTCCGCGACTACCAGAGCCTCGACCGGCTCAACCTGGTGCGGCCGGCGACCGCGCGTGCCGGCCTCGAGTACGCCGCTCTCCGGCGCGGCCCGCTCGCCTCCACGGTGGTCGAGGCCGGCGCATTCAGCTTCGGACACGCCGCAGCGGACATCCCCGACCTGCAGTTCCACTTCCTGCCGGCCGCTGGAGTGGAGGCTGGTGTCGCCGCGGTGCGGCCCGGTTACGGTTGCACGCTGAACTCGTACGCGCTGCGGCCGGAGAGCCGGGGATCGGTGCGGATCCGCTCGAGCGACCCGCTGGCGATGCCGTTGATCGATCCCAACTTCCTCGCCACCGACTTCGATCTCGAGTCGAGCATCGAGGGGCTGCGGCAGAGCCGGGAGATCATGGCGCAGCCGTCGATGACCCGGCACATCACGGCGGAGCACCTCGCCGGTGGGCGGTCGGTGTCGAGCAAGGACGACTACGTCGCCTTCGTCCGCGCGTTCGGCCGCACGTCGTATCACCCGGTCGGCACCTGCGCGATGGGCGTCGGCGACGACGCCGTGGTGGACCCGGACCTCAGGGTGGTCGGGATGAGCGGGCTGCGGGTCGTCGACTCGTCCGTGATGCCCCGCATCGTCAGCTCGAACACGCAGGCCCCCACTGTGATGATCGCGGAGAAGGCCGTGGACCTCATCCGTGCCGCCGGCTAGATCGATGACTTCCAGGCGACGGCGGGTACCTCACCCGCCGGCGACTCCTCCCGGCCTGAGCCCTTCCCGACCTGAGCCCTTCCCGACCTGAGCCCTGAGCCGGATTCCGCCCGCTGACGACCGGTCCTGCCTCTCTCGCGGCCGGATGTCACCGACGCGGCCGACCGAACCGACGCGGCAGCGCTATTCGGCCGCACATGCCGAGGGTCCGCCCGACCTCGCGATCGGCCGTCGGCAGCACGAGTCGCGGACCGGAGCCGGAGAGCAACGATCCCCCCGCAATTCGATTGCGGGGGGATCGTCGTTTTCCGTACCGGGGGTCGCCCGGCTCAGAGCGCCTGCAGCCGTGGATGTGTCGGCTGCTCGGCGAGTTCGAGTCCCAACCGCTCGGGTCGGAAGAACGCGCTGTCCATGACCCGCAGGTCGGGGTCGACCAGCAGCTCGAAGTCAGCCTTCGCGAGCACGTCCTGCGCGAGGTCCACGCCGGGGGCGATCTCGGTGACGGTCAGTCCCGCGGGGCGGAGCTCGAGCACGGCGCGCTCGGTCACGTAGAGGACGCGCTGCCCGGTCGCCAGTGCGCGGGGCCCGGAGAACGTCGGGGAGGTGACCTCCTGCACCAGCTTCGTGTGCGGGCCGTCCGCCCTGATCTGCAGCGTCCCGTCGATGATCTCGATGTCGCGCCTACCGGCAGTGAACGAGCCGACGAACACGATGGCCGGGGCTGCCGAGGTGATGTCCGCGAAGCCGCCGACACCCGCCGTGACGTGCCGCCGCTTGGGTAGCGTGTGCACGTTGACGCTGCCGTGCCGGTCGATCTCCAGGAACGACATGAGGCAGTGCTGGAAGCCGCCGCCCTGCAGCAGCGTGAACTGGTCGGTGCTCTGCATGAGCGCGTCGGGGTTCTGCGCCACGCCGAACACGAAGTCCAGCAGGGGAACCCCACCGACCGCGCCCTGCTCGATCACCCAGGACACCGCCTTGGCGTGCCCCTCCTCGACCAGCACGTGGGGCACGAGGGCCGAGACGCCGAAGCCCAGGTTCGCGGTCTCGCCGCTGCGCAGCTCGGTCGCAGCGCGCCGAGCCATCACCTTCTCGAGCCCGAATGCCACCGGCGGGAGCGCATCCAGCGGCCGCCGGAGCTCGCCGGAGATAGCGGGGTCGTACGGGGTCTGCGTGGTCTGCAGCTGGCCGGGGGCGACGACGATGGCGTCGACCAGGATTCCCGGGACGCGCACCATCCGCGGATCGCGGCTGCCCGCCTCGGCCACGTACTTGACCTGCGCGATCACGATCCCGCCGTTGTTGTGGGCTGCGTAGGCCAGGTCGAGAGCTCCGAGCGGCGACGCCTCCTCCTCGAACGTCAGGTTGCCGGCGGTGTCCGCGGTGGTGGCGCGGATGATCGCGACATCGGGGACCAGCGCCTCGTAGAACAGCCACTCCTCGCCGCGGAACTCCTCGACGCGCACGAAGGCCGGCGGGGTGCTCGCGTTCATCCGGCCGCCGTCGCGGCGGGGGTCGGCGAAGATGTCGAGCCCCACCTTCGTCAGCACGCCCGGCTGCTTCGTGGCAGCCGCGCGATGCAGCTGGAACAGCACGCCGGACGGGAGGTTGTAGGCCTCGATCTCGTTGTTCTCGATCATCTGCCAGATCCTCGGCGGCTCGGCGCTCGACGGTCCGGAGGGGTACGAGCCGGCGACGACGCGGGCGAGCAGTCCCGGGCGGGCGATGTGGTCGATGCCCCTGATGCCCCACATGTCACCCGCGGCGATCGGGTGGACGCTGGTCAGGCCCGACGGCGCCTGCGTCTCCTCGTATCGCTGCCCGATGCCGCGCAGCACGTCGTCGGGACATCCGAGTCCCGACGACGAGCTGACCGAGACGACGTCGCCGTCCCGGACGAGCTCGGCGGCATCCCGGGCGGTGAGGATGCGGGGTCTGTGCATGATATCTCCCTCGAGTAAGCGCTTTCTCACGATACCGCATGCGCCGTGGATCGCAATCCGTTCGAGGGTGTCGGCACGCGACACGCGCCGCGGGCGAGGTGGCCGCCGGCATCAGCGAGCGCTATCGGACGGTCGAGCCGGACCCGACCCTCGGCGGCGTCATCCGGTCGGCGAAGCCTCGTTCGGGCACCAGAGCCGGTGTGCATCGCGACGGACGACACGTCGTCCGTTCCGCGGTCGCGGCCCACTGCACCGAGACGAGTCGGACGTGCGGGTGGCGGTCGTCGAGTGTGCGGACGCACGGGCGGTCTGCGCCGGTGCTACCGAATCCCGAATCCCGTCACCGTCCTCCCCCGGGCACTGCGCGCACCGCCGGCCCGCGCAGACTCAGGTCTTCGAGGCCGGCGAGGTCGTTCACGACCTGCACCCGGTCGCACAGCGCGGCGTAGGCGGGCAGGTCGCACCCACCGAGGCCCCAGGAGTAGCTCGGCTCCGGTGTCAGCCAGATGGTCTCCCGGGCCCGTCGGGTGATCTCCTCGAACGCGGCCAGGTTCGGGTCGCGGCCGTTCCCCCGACCGTCGCCGAGCACGAGCACCGTCGTTCTGCGGGTCACGGCCGCCCCGAATTCCGCCAGGAACTCGCCGAACATGCAGCCGTAGTCGGAGTCGGCGTCGACATCCAGCACCCCGCCGGCCGGAAGCCCGGACACGACCAGCGACAGCGCCTCCTCTATCGGGTGCTCGGCGAACAGGTCGGTGATCTCGACCACGTCGGCGACGAACGCGAAGGTCCGCACCTTGGTCACCGCCGACTGCAACCCGTGCACCAGCTCCAGGGTGAACTTGGCCGCGGCGCGCACCGACAGCGAGACGTCGGCGAGCACGATCAGCTGGGGCCGGTCGTCGACCTTGGCCACCGTCACCGGCCGGAAGGGGATTCCGTCGAAGCGCAGGTTGGCGCGCATGGTACGGGCGGCGTCGACGGTGCCGCGGGCGGCTACGGCACGACGGGCCCGCGGCGCCCCGTGCAGTCCGCGCACCAGCCGGCGCAGGGACTCCTCCAGCGCGGCGCGTTCGCGCTCGTCGATGAGTTGCCGTGCGGCCGCGTTCACCTCGCGCGTCTCCAGCTCCTGATCGGAGGCCAGCAGGGACTCCAGATGCCGGCGCAGCTTCTCCGGCAGTCCGTCGAGCAACCCGGCCAACGAGTCACGCAGGGCGCGTAGCGATTCGGCGTCCGGCTGCGGGCCGGACGGTTCCCCCGGCCCGTCCAGCCAGGTCAGCAGTGCCATCTCCTGGGCGACGGTGAGTTCGGCGTCGATGCGTGCGGCGTCGCCCGTGGTGAGCTCACCCGGCCGGCCGGGATTGGTCAGCCGGGACACGGTGAGCTGCACGCGGGCCGCCTGCTCGGAGTTCGGCACGGTGTCGGCCGACAGCACGATCTCGTCGGTGAGCGAGGCCATGTCGAGCTTGTTGGCCTCCTGGTGGAGGTTGTACTGCTGGGCCAGGTCCTCGGGATCGAAGTAGTCGCGGATATCGGACGGGGCTCCGTGGCTGTGGCCCTGCTGTGGGGTCTGGCTGATCTCGTCGGACAGTGTGTACAGCAGCAGCTCCCCGGTGTCGGAGAGGTCGTCGTGGCTATGCGAATGGTCGTGCGCGTCTGTCGGATCCAGTACGGCACGGAGCCGGAAGAAGCGGTCGAAGATCCGATCGAACTCGGCCTCGTCGCGTCGGTCCTTGACCAGGCTCACCCGGAGCGCGGAGCGGAATACCTCACGGTCGGCGACGACGCCGTCGACAGCGGCCGCGGCCATCGAGTCGAGCACCTCAGACACGCCGATCCGCAGCCCGTGCAGGCGCAGCAGTCGGACGAAGCGGTGGATCGATCTCTCCATCCTGGGCCCCGCTCAGAACGGACGCTTGCGGCCGGTACGGGCGCCGAAGGAACGGCTGCCCTGTCCCCGGCTCACGGATGTCGTGCCGGCGTCGGTGCGGCCGGGCGCACCGTAGTAGTTGTCGGCGTGCCGGCCGGGACGGTCCTTCTCCGCCCGGACCGTCGTCCCGTCCGGGTCGCCGGCGTGCGTGTGGTCGTCGGTGTGTCTGTGGTCGTGGGTGTGCGTATGCCCGTGTCCGTGACTGTGTGGCAGATGTTCGGGGACGACCGCGTTCGGATCGACCAGACGGGGGATGGCGTCCAGTGCCCGGCGCAGGTCGCGGTCGTACTTGACGACCACGTTGGCCGTCTGACCGAGGATGTCGGCGGTGAGTTCGTCGGCGCCGAGCACCGCCAGGGTCTGTGCCCAGTCGATCGCCTCGGAGATGCTGGGCGCCTTGCGGAGTTCCAGCTCGCGCAGCCCGCGCACGATGCCCACGAGCTGTTCGGCCAGCGCGTCCGGGAGGCCGGTGTGCTTGGAGCGGATGATCTCCAACTCGCGTTCGGCGTCCGGGTAGTCCAGCGAGAGGTGCAGGCACCGCCGCTTGAGTGCGGCGGACAGGTCGCGGGTGTTGTTGGAGGTGAGCACGATCAACGGCCGATGCGTGGCGACGAAGGTGCCGATCTCCGGCACCGAGACCTGGTATTCGGCGAGCAGCTCCAGCAGCACCGCCTCCAGTGCCTCGTCGGCCCGGTCCACCTCGTCGATCAGCAACACCACGGGCTCCGGTGAACGCACCGCCGCGAGCAGCGGGCGTGACGCGAGGAATCGTTCGGAGAAGAAGACGCTCTCCTCTGCACCGATCCGGTCCACCGCCTCCGCCAGGGTGGACGTATCCGCGATCACCTGGCTGATCTTCTCGCGCAACACCTGCGTGTACAGGAGCTGCTTGCCGTAGTCCCACTCGTACAGGGCGGTGGTCTCGTCCTGACCCTCGTAACACTGCAGCCGCAGCAGTTCTCGGCCGGTCACCGCGGCGAGCTGCTTGGCGAGTTCGGTCTTCCCGACCCCTGCCGGACCCTCCAACAGCACCGGCTTGCCCAGCCTGGACTGCAGGAAGATCGTTGTCGCCAAACGCGTGTCGGTCAGGTATCCGGACTCGGCGAAGCGCCGGGAGACGTCCTCGACCGAGTTGAACAGGTCGGCCTGTTCGACGGGGCGTCCGGGGTCGGCGGTCGCGGGGGTGGCGAGCTGGTTGGTCGGCATGTTCTTCGATCCTCGCAGAAGGGTGTGATGAACCGTTGGCGGACGGAGGCGATTCGATCGCGGGACCGGGCCGGACCTCCCGGTCCCGCGATCGAATCCCCGGGGTGGCGGCGCCGACTCACCGGAGTGGCGGCGGCTGCGCCGTCAGGACAGGAAGTCGTCCAGATCGCCGGTCAGGCAGTGGGCGACCACGGGGCGAACGGTCTCGAAGGTGCACTCCTTGGCATTGCCCGGGGTGCACGCGTCCCCGAGCACGTGATTGGTCAGTGCGTCGATGTTGGCGTCGTCCGCGATGATCTCCTTGCGGTTCTCGTAGAACTTGGTGGGCCCCTTGCCCAGTCGGTTCTTCGAGTAGGTGTCCTGGTGTACGTCGACGAAGCGCTCCGGGATGCCCACGTCGCGCAGCAGGCGGATCGCCGCGGCTAATGCGGCGTCGGCCGCCTGGACCTTCGTCATGCCGTGCGTGTCGACTCCCAGGGCGTCGGCGATATCGGCGAACCGCTGGTACGCGACGGGCATGTTGAAGGCCCATACCCGCGGCAGCGCGATGGCGTTGTTGAGCCCGTGATGGGTGTCGTAGAACGCCGACACCGCATGCGAGATCGAGTGGATGATGCCCAGACCGCCGGAGTTGAAGGCCTGTGCCGCAATGTATTGCGCGTACATCATGCCCTCGCGGCCGCTCAGCTCGGTGGGATTCCACGTGGCCTCGCGCAGGTTCTCGGCGACCAGCTTGATCGCGTACAGCGCGTTACCCAGCGACGGCGGGAAGTTCAGCCGCGAGACGTACGGCTCCGAGGCGTGGGCCAGCACGTCGAACCCGCACTGGGCGGTGTAGTCCAGGGGGGTGTCGTAGTAGAGCACCGGGTCGTCGATCGCGAGGGTCGTCACGGCTGCGTCGTCGAAGGCCACGTACTTGTGCGGCTTGTCCGGGTCGGTGGTGGTATCGGTGATGACGTACGCCCACGAGGTCTCGGAGCCGGTGCCCGCAGTCGTCGAGATGGCGATGTGCGGCGGGTTCTTCGGGTTCTCGCTCTTGTTGAAGCCCTCGAACTCGTTGACGTTGCGGCCGTCGTGGGCGACCGAGATGCGAGCGCCCTTGCACGCGTCGTGCGCCGAGCCGCCGCCGATCGAGATGAACGAGTCGCACTTCTCCTGGTTGTAGAGCGCGACGGCGTCCATCACGTTGTAGTCCTTGGGGTTCGACTCGACCTTGTCGAACAGCACGGCGTCCAGTCCGTGGTACTTCAGCGAGCCCATCAACTTGGCCACGGTGTCGCTGCCGCGTAGGCCGGTGGTCATCACCAAGGTCTTGGTGAATCCGAGTTTGAGCGCCTCGGGGCCCACCATCTCCCATCCGCCCGGGCCCATCAGGGCACGCGGGAACGGGTGGAACTCCTTGATGGGGAACGGTTTGAGCAATTCGTCGACCTGCATGATGACCTTCCTCGACTCCGGCGGAGCACGTCCTGTGCTTGCTCGGGGAGCGTATGACCGCCGTCACGCCCGATCGCACGGATCGTGGCCGAACTGTCCCGGGCGGGTGGCCAGACCGTCCGCAGGGATGCGTCGGCACCTGGTCGATCGGGCAGGAGTGTGCCGCCCGGTGCGGTGGATCGGTCGCGATACGTGTCGGTGCGGTTCGTCGGCGGCCTAGCGTTCGCCTCGACCGCGTCACCGCGCGGACCGTGGACTTTCCAGAATTGTGAGGATCCGATGACCATCACGTCGAATGCCCGCCGCGCGGGAGGGACCAGGATGACCCGAGACGACTGGCGGCGGGTGGCGGGCATGGCGGCATTCGTCCTCGCCCTGCACGTGGTCGGCTTCGGAATCCTGCTGCTGTGCGTGGTGCCGCACCACCTGAGCCTGGGCGCCGGAACCTTCGGCGTCGGTATCGGTGTCACGGCGTACACCCTCGGCATGCGGCACGCCTTCGACGCCGATCATCTGGCCGCCATCGACAACACCACCCGCAAGCTGATGGGGGAGGGCAAACGTCCGGTGTCGGTGGGACTCTGGTTCTCCCTGGGGCATTCGACGGTGGTCTTCGCCCTGGCGGTGCTGCTGGCGGTCGGGGTGCGATCGCTCACCGGTCCGGTGGAGGACGACGGGTCGTCGCTGCATCACTACACGGGGCTGATCGGGACGTCGGTATCGGGCGGATTCCTGTACCTCATAGCGGCGATCAACCTGGTGCTACTGATCGGGATCATGCGGGTCTTCCGGGACATGCGCAGCGGACGCTACGACGAGGCCGAACTGACCGAGAAGCTGAACAACCGCGGGCTGATGAACCGCTTCTTCGGCGGGATGATGCGGTCGGTGACCAAGCCGTGGCAGATCTACCCGGTCGGTGTGCTGTTCGGCTTCGGATTCGACACCGCCACCGAGGTGGCGCTGTTGGTGTTGGCCGGTTCCAGCGCCGCGGTGGGGCTGCCCTGGTACGCGATCCTGTGCCTGCCGGTGTTGTTCGCCGCGGGGATGAGCCTGTTCGACACCATCGACGGCACCTTCATGAACTTCGCCTACGACTGGGCGTTCGCCAAGCCGGTGCGCAAGGTCTATTACAACCTGACGATCACCGGGCTGTCGGTGGCGGTGGCGCTGATCATCGGGACGATCGAGCTGCTCTCGCTGCTGGCCCAGCAGCTGGGACTGACCGGTGGAGTCTGGACGGCGATCAGCGGGCTCGACCTGAACAAGCTCGGGTTCCTGGTGGTCGCGCTGTTCGTGATCACGTGGTTCGGCGCCGTGCTGATCTGGCGGATCGCCGGGTTCGAGCAGAAGTGGGACGCCGGCACGGACGTGGTGGTCGACCCCGCGGAGCGCGGTGCCGAGGAGACGAGGGTGTGACCGGGGCGGGGCCTCGGGGCCCGAGCCGCAGGCGCACGCCGTATCGACGACTCGATCGAGCACGCCCGTGAACTGGGAGATGCACTGCAGTAGCCACCTGCCCGACCGGACAGGTGGCCGACCACGACGGACGGACGGTCCGCGGCTGCGGACACGTGGCGCACTCGCGCAGCGCTGTAAGATCGATCACAGTGCACCTCGTGATGATCACAATGCACCTCGTGATGGAGCGATCGTGACCCATACGTATGGCGGTGGCCCGGCTCTCGGCTCGCAGGTCGAGGAGGCGGCACGCCTGCAGATGCTCGCTGGCGGACGGTCGGCGACGGTGCCGATGATCGGCCGCGAGGTCGCACGGACCGTCAAGTTCCACGCCCCCGAGATCGTCTTCGGTCTCGGGGCCCTGGAGGAGGCCGCGCACGCGGTGTCGCGGTTGGGCGCGATACGGCCGATGCTGGTGACCGACCCGGGGTTGACCGAGGCGGGCTGGGTGGCCGAGCTCGTCCGCCATCTGCGCGACGGCGGTCTCACCCCCGTCGTCTTCGACGCCGTGACGCCGAACCCGAAGGACCACGAGATCGCCGCCGGATTCGACCGGTACGCCGAGACCGGCTGCGACGTGCTGGTCGCCATCGGCGGCGGCTCGGTGATGGACGCAGCCAAGGGGATCGCGGTGCTCGCGGCCAACGGCGGCGCCATCCTCGACTACCGCGGAGTGGACAAGATCACCCGGCCGATCCCACCGCTGGTCATGGTGCCCAGCACGTCCGGCACCGGCGCCGACGTGTCGCAGTTCTGCATCGTCACCGACACGCGACGGCACACCAAGGTGACCATCATCGGCCGGGCCCTGGTGCCCGACGTCACCGTCATCGATCCGCGGTTGCTGACCACCATGCCCGACTGGCTCAATGCCGCAACGGGTCTCGACGCGCTCACGCACGGGGTCGAGGCGTTCGTCTCGCTCGCGCACAACCCGCTCACGGACAACCACGCGTTGCGCGCTGTGGGGATGGTGACGCACACCCTGGCCGGCACGATGCGGCGCCCGGCCGAGCTGTCGGAGCGGGTGATCATGGCGCAGGCCAGCCTCGAGGCCGGGCTGGCGTTCACCAACGCGATACTCGGTGCGGCACATGCCATGAGCCACCAGGTGGGCGGGCTGACCGATCAGCCGCACGGCGTGATCAACGGCATCCTGCTGCCGCATGTGGTGCGGTTCAACGCCACCGCGGATCCGACGCCGTATGTCGCGATCGCCGCGAGCATCGGCCTCGAGGAGCAGCACGCGCCGCCGGCAGAGGCCGCGGCCGCCGTGGCCGACCGCATCGCGGAACTCGGGCGGGTCGTCGGTGTGCCCCGTCGGCTCGCGGAACTCGGAGTGCGCGAGGAGGATCTATCGACGCTCGCGGACAACGCACTCACCGACGCATGCATGGCCACCAACCCGCGGCCCGCGACGCACGCGCAGATGGTCGAGTTGTTCCGGGCGGCGTTGTGACGGCCGACTCCGCGGCACCACACTCCTCGCCGCCCCTCTCCGGTTCGGCGATGGTCGACCTGGCCATCCTGACCGGGCTGCGATCGTCGAAGAGCTCGTTCTACCCGCAGTACCGGGGCGCGGCCGAGCGGGCGGAGCGGGTCATGCACGCGCTGGGGCTGGTGTCCCGTGCGCTGGTCAGCACCGTCGACGGCCCGGAGACCCTGGTGTGTGCGGTCGCGGAGGCGGCCCGCGTGCACCTCGACGCGCAGTGGGTGGTGTTCGGGCTCACCGACGGTCGCCTCATGGATGCGGGGATGCGTCGGCTGGTGCTCGGGCCCGACGGCATCCCGTTCCTGGTGCACGAGGTCGAGGGGCCCCCGCTACCCGACGACGTGCTGCGCTGCCTCGAGGTGATCCGCGACCCCGTTGCCGCGGGCACCACGGCGCGCACCGAGACCGTGCTCGACGCGCACCACGCGTTTGTCCCGCTCGAGCTCGAGGGTGGTGTCGTCGGGGCGATCGCCGCCTGGACCCCGCCCGGACGGGTGTTGGACGCGACCGACGGTGCCGTGCTGTCGATCCTCGCCAGCCAGACGGCGGTGGCGCTGCACAACTCGGCGTTGTACCAACGGATCTCGACGCTGCTCGAACATTCGGAGGCGGCGTACGCGCAGGCCCGCCGCACCGCCGCCGACCTCGCGCTGCGCAACGCCGAGCTGTCGTCGGCGCAGCGCCAGCTCAGCGAGGCGCAGCGGCACCAGGCGCTCGACGACGAGCGGCACCGTATCGCGCGCGAGCTGCACGACAGCGTGGCGCAGACGGTGCTGTCGGCGGGTATGCAGATCGAGGTGTGCCTGGGTGCCATCCCGTCGGTCGAGCGCGCCGAGCGGCTCGGCCTGGCCAAGGAGATGACGCGCCGCGCGGTGGAGCAGCTGCGGACGTCGATCTACACGCTGAACAACACCCCCGACGAGGGGCACTCGTCGCTGTCGCAGATGCTCGAGCAACTCGGCGTCGTGTACCAGCCCGACGAGCTGGATGTCACTGTGCGCGTGGAGGGCCCGGAGGTCGAGCTGGCGTCGCCGATCGAGCACGCGCTGCTCCGCATAGCGGGGGAGGCACTGTTCAACACGGCCGTACACGCCCACGCCGGGCGGGCGCGGCTGCGGCTGCGGTATACGTCCGACGCCGTGACACTCACCGTCGACGACGACGGCGACGGCGATCCCGTCCGACTGCGGGACATCCTGCGCGACAGTGCGACCCGCGACGCCGACGGTCACCGTCGGGGGCTTGCGAACATGGCGGACCGGGCCGCGGAGTTGGGTGGGCGGTTCGCGATCCGGCGCGCACGCCTCGGCGGCATAGAGGTCACGGCGACGGTGCCGGTGGACCGGGATGTAGTGAGGGCGGACTGATGGGACAGACGATGGCGCCGCCGCGGCGCACGACGGTGCGAATCATGCTGGTCGACGACCACGCGATCCTGCGGCAGGGGCTGCGCTCGGTGCTGGACCGCGAGCCGGACCTACAGGTGGTGGGGGAGGCGGCCTCTCGCGACGAGGCACACGCTGTGGCCGAGGCGGCGCGGCCCGACGTGGCCGTGGTCGACCTGAAACTCACCGCCGGGTCCGATCACGACGGCCTGGTGCTGTGCCGCGAGTTCACCGCCCGGCACCCCGGCGTGGGCCTGCTGGTGCTCACGACGTTCCTGGAGGACCGGCTGGTCGTCGAGGCGATGCACGCCGGCGCGCGCGGCTACGTGGTCAAGGACGTGGACACCACTGAGCTGGTGCGCGCGATCCGCTCGGTAGCGCAGGGCCGCAACGCCTTCGACTCGCGGACCGCGGCGGCCGTGGTGGCATCGCTGGCGGCGGGCGGGCCCGTCGAGGATCAGCTGACGGCGCGCGAGCTGGAGGTGCTCGGCATGCTGGCCCGCGGCTGGTCCAACATCCGGATCGGCAAGGAGCTGTTCATCGCGCCGACCACGGTCAAGTTCCACGTCAGCAATGTCATGCGCAAGCTGCAGGTCAGTCGCCGCGCCGAGGCGGTGTACGAGGCCAGCAAGCGCGGTCTGATCTAGGTCTTCGTCCTAGGCATTGTCCAGCACGAGCCAGCCGCCGTGGTGCTCGAACACACTGTAGGGCAGGCCCGTTCGGGTGCCCAGCGCATCGAGCGCGGCGAGATCGAAGGTACGGATGTGGCGGTGACATGCGGTCGCCTGGTCCTCGAACGGAACCGCGACCACCACCCGTTTGCGGGCCAGGCGCACTGCCTCCGTCAGAACCCTTGCGCCGGTGGGCTCGTCGAGGTGCTCGAGCAGATGCAGGGCGACGACGGTGTCGGAGTGCTCGCCCGGCAGCGTGACTCGCGCGGCGTCGTGCACCTGAGCATCCAGCGGGACACCGAGTTCCGCGGCCACACGCGTCAGGAGCCCGACGGTGCCGGGGCAGATGTCGGTCGCCGTCACCGCGAAGCCGGCCCGGGCCGCGCGGAGCGCGAAGAAGCCGAAGCACGAACCGAGTTCGAGCACACTGCCGCCCACGCAGAGCTGCTGGGCGCGCGCATGTACCGGCGCGAACGCGGCGGTCCCGTCCACCAGCCGGGCGAGGGAGTTGCGGTAGTAGGTCGCCCACGCGTGCAGCGGATCGTCGATGGTGGACCGCACCAGCCCCACGACGATGGCCTCGAACTCGTCGGCGGTGCGCGGGGCCAGCTCGGTCATCACCCGGCCGGCGAGGTCGTCGGACAGGTCCGAGGGGCGCAGCGAATGCCACACCCGGACGCCGTCGACCATGTGGTGTGCGTGCAGGGTTCCGGGCGGGAGGTGGTGTCGCGCATTGGCTCTCGTCACGCGCGTGGGCCCGTGGGACCAGCGGCCGGGGGCGGCGGGGGCGAGCGTGGCGAGCATGAATCGACGCTACGGCCCGACACCCCTGCGGGGCGCCGGGCCGATGGGCGGTTCGTACCTGCCCGGTCGGACGGGCTCTCCGGTCAGCGGCGCCTGGGCCGCTGGCAGCCGCCCTCGATTCCGGTGTCGATGGTGTTGTCTGCCGGGGGATTCGGGCACAGGTAGTGCGACGGGAAGCCCGCTTGGTGGGAGGAGCCCAACGCCGGCAGGGTGTTTGCGTAGATGTCTATCCTTCAATGCATACGGCGTACATTGAAGGATAGACATCGATCCTTCAATAGATGTGTATTTAGTTGAAGGTTGACCGTAGGGGGCACCCGGCAATGGCGTCATACGTGGACCGTCATTGGGCACCTGATCCTGACGCAGGGGGTATCCGCCGCACTCGGCGGGGCGGGCGATATCGCGCGTACGTCCCGGATCTGCTCGTGGGGCGACCGGTGGTGGTGCCCGCCGACCTCGCTGCTGACGCCGCGAGGGTGGAACGCGCGATCAGGGCGTTGGCCGGAGCACCCGGTGCTACAGGCTTGTCGGCGATCTCGCGACTGCTGACCAGATCGGAGGCGATCTCGAGCTCGATGATCGAGGGCATCGCCCCGTCCGCGCAGCAGGTGGCTCTCGCGGAGCTGGGGTTGTCGGAGAACGTGCGAGGAATCAGCGCGCAGGCGAAGTTGGTCGCGAACAACATCGTCGTCCTGCGCCGCGCATCGGAGGATCTGGTGTCGGCACCCGTTGTGCACGTGGAGGACATCGTCGCTCTGCATGCCGCACTGCTTCCTGACGAGCGTCACCGCGGGCTCAGGACGGTCCAGAACTGGATCGGTGGCAACAACTGGAATCCACTCGACGCAGAGTTCGTGCCTCCGCAACCGGAGGACGTGCCGGGTTTGATGACTGATCTGCTGGCTTACGTCAACGGCGCCAGTCACAGCCCCCTGATCCAGGCTGCCCTTGTGCATGCGCAGTTCGAGACGGTCCACCCGTTCACCGACGGCAACGGCCGAGTGGGGCGGGCTCTGATCCATACCGTGCTGGCGCGTGGCGGCCTGTCTCCCGACGCGATCCTCCCGATCAGTCTGGTGCTCGCGACGCTCAGCGGCGGCTACGTCGCCGGCCTGACGAGCTATCGCTATGACGCGGCTGTGGATTCGGGCGATGCGGTCGCCGGCCAGGTCGATTGGCTCCGAGTCTTCGTCGACGCCGCCGGGCTTGCGGTCGAACAGGCGCGTCGGATCGCCGGTGACGTACGGGAACTCGAGGCCGAGTGGCACGCGCGACTTGCAAGCCACCGAACTGCGCAGGGATTGCGCGCACAGCCGCGCGCTGATTCTGCCGTGTCACGAGTTCTTGCGATCCTGCCTGAGGCGCCGGTCCTCACTGCGCGGACGATCGAGCGGATCCTAGGGATCTCGTTCAATGCGGGCAGGGCGGCGCTCGAAGAACTCGCCGATGCCGCCGTCCTGACGCGGAAGTCGATCGAGCGCGGCACCACCGGGTACGTGGCGCGCGACATCCTCGATCTGGTCACCGTCGCCGAGCGGCGCCTGGCGAGTACCCGGTTCGATACCAGGGTCTCACCACCGAACCGGCCGGTTCCCGCACGCCCGGATCCGACCGGTCGAGACTGAATGCGTGCTGCTACCCGCTCTTGCGTCGGAACTGCTGCTGGTGGCTTGCGGATCCGTGCGGCCGTTGGCCCTTGCCGCGCCCGTCGAGGTGCGCAGCTCCCGAGCTGTTCTGCGCCTTCTTACGCTCGAGCGCCTCTCGTAACAGTCGCTTCTCTTCGTCGGATGGCATGACCGGCTCCCTTCGTTTCGACCCAGTGTGGGCCCGTGGCGGTCGCCGCGTCACTTGATTTTGTCAGACCCGCGTCGCCAGCGGGGCGGCGGTGCGGTCCGCGTGGGCGCCCGTGTTCGGCCTCAGAACCGAATGATCTGGCGCACCGCGGTACCGTCGGCGAGCGCATCCATGGCCTCGTTGATCCGCTCCAACGGCAACTCGCCGGAGATCAGCTTGTGCACCGGGAGCACTCCGGTCCGCCACAGCTCCGCGAACTTGGGGATGTCGCGCTGTGGCACCGCGGAACCGAGATAGCTTCCGACGATGGTGCGCGCCTCGGCGGTCAGGCCCAACGGGCTGATCTGCGCGAGCGCCTGCGGACTCGGCAGCCCGACGGTGATCGTCCGCCCACCCACACCGGTGGCCGCGACCGCCGTCTCGAAGGCCCGCGCGTGCCCCGCGCATTCGATCACGACCGGCGCCCGCACCCCGGAGTCGGCCAGTTCCTCCATGGTGTACACGGCATCGGCGCCGAGCTCGAGGGCGAGCTCCCGCTTGGCCAGCTGCCGGTTCACGCCGATCACCCGACCGATCTTCGGGCCGACGGAACCGTCGCCGTCGCGCAGTGCCAGCGCCGTGATCAGGGCGGCCATGCCGACCCCGCCCAGACCCACCACGATGACGTCGTCGCCCTCGGCGGGCTGGCCAGCGTTGAGCAGCCCGCCGCCGCCGGTGAGCACCGCGCAGCCCAGCACCGCCGCGACCTCGGGTGGGATGTCCAGGCCGACCCGAGTCACCGATCGGGCGTCGATCACGGCGTGGGTGGCGAAACCGGAGACCCCGAGATGGTGTTGCACGGGTGCACCGTCGCGGCTGAGCCGGCGGCCGCCGCCGAGGAGTTCGCCGGCCTCGTTCGCCACCGAGCCGGGCGTACATGGCAGCTTGCCGTTGGTGCGGCAGTTCGCGCACTCCCCGCAGCGCGGCAGGAAGGCCATCGCCACCCGGTCGCCGATCGCCAGCCCCTCCGGCGTGGGGCCGGGGCCGAATTCCTCCACGATCCCCGCGGCCTCGTGACCGAGCAACATCGGCACCGGGCGGACCCGGTTACCGTCGACCACGGACAGATCGGAATGGCACAGGCCGGCCGCCTCGATCCGCACCAGTAGCTCCCCGGGACCGGGCGCGGCGAGATCGAGTTCGGCCACGCTGATCGGCCGGGTCTCGGCATACGGGCGGGCGCGCCCGATCTCCTCTAGTACGGCACCACGAATACGCATCAATACCCCACGTTCAGTCGATCGGCGGTCGGGCCTGGTAGCCCGACACGCAACCGTCTTCGACGTCCTCGGGTCGAGGCCGTCGGTAACCCCCATCTCGACGGTGCCCCGGGTCAGTCGGGCACAGCAAGTGCGCACTCGCCGGATTCGCAGGAGTATGGCACATCTTGTCGGGCCCTGATCAGGACATCGACGAGGTTCTCATCGTTCGGCATGCTTGGAGTGAAGGCGGCCTCAGGCCGTGGACGGCGACCTGCGGCGCTACGGCTGCGGGCGCCTTCGCCGCGGTGGGCTGGTTCGCGGTGATGTCGGCGCACGCGCCCCCGGTCGGCGACGCGTAGCTCTGCTGATGTATCTCTATCGCCGGGTTTCGAAGCTCGACCGAGCTGATCGCCATCGTGCTGCCGGTCGGCAGGCCGTGAATGCAAAGTCGAACGTGTGAGGTGCGCTCCACGTGGCAGTCGGGATCGCGATCATGCCGTGGTGCTGCCAGTAGGCGCCGACCGGTACGCGTTCCACATCTGCGCAGCACGCGGCATGCCCGCCGCGCGTGGCAAGGACTGCACTGACTCGAAACGGTAGTCGTCGACGAAGAAGTTCAGCGCACCGCCCGCAGTGGCGACGTGGGACCGCTGGGCGGGCAGGGTGCCACGCGGCAAGCATGGACGGCACGGGCGCGGTGGCGTCGAGACCGGGGGTGCCGCGTCCATTATCAGCCGGGAACCGATGGTCGGGGTTGAGTGTGTCGAGGCGCATGGGCTTCGATGACCGTCTGACACCCCCGCCTCTCGTCCTCGTCGCGGTCACCGGGACCGGCCGATCCGGCAGACCGGCGACTCCTTACGGGCAAGCACCACACCCAACTGGAGAGGACATTATGGAACTACGCAACGGTGTCTGGGTGAGCCAGACCCGGGCCGACAAGGCCGCGCGCATCCGTAAGCTGGCCGAACGGATGTTCCAGCTCGGGTTGACCCACCATCTGGGGGAGCCTCATTCCTCAGCGAGGATCTCGGCGTCGCACTGATCCGCCCCGACCGCAGGGACGAGGCACCTCGGTTCGGGCGCTTCACCCGCTGCCGGCAGTGGATCGAGTCGATCTTCGCCACGTTGAAAGGCCAACTAACGCTGGAGGAACACGGTGGACGGACCGTCGCCGGTGTGTACGCCCGCATCGTCGCCTGCCTCCTCGCAATGGCCGCCGCGATCTGGCACAACTGGAAGACCGATGCCCCCGTCAAACGCTCCCTGATCGCCTACGACCACTGAACCCAATAGGACTCACTCTAGGGGGGAACTTCCTGCCGGCCAAAACGGGTACTTCAGACTGGCCGTTGACATTTAGGTGCCTCAACGAAAGCGCCTCGGCCGGAGCCGAGGCGGGGCGGGGCGGCGGCGGGGGAAAAAGTCATGAACCAATGGCCTCAACGAAAGCGCCTCGGCCGGAGCCGAGGCGGGTAGGACAGCACCTCCGCGCCGTTGACGTACGCCGTGCCTCAACGAAAGCGCCTCGGCCGGAGCCGAGGCGGGCTCGGAGACCAGACGCGGCCGGTCGTGCAGATCGTTCCAGCCTCAACGAAAGCGCCTCGGCCGGAGCCGAGGCGGGCGAGCGTGACGCGCTGCGAGTGCAGGTGGACAGCAACGCCTCAACGAAAGCGCCTCGGCCGGAGCCGAGGCGGGCCATCGACGCTACTGTGCTCCCACTCCTCGCCCGCGGGCCTCAACGAAAGCGCCTCGGCCGGAGCCGAGGCGGGCTCAGGGACCACGGGGCGGCCGCGGTCCCCGTGCAGGCCTCAACGAAAGCGCCTCGGCCGGAGCCGAGGCGGGTTGCCGAGCATTCCCCAGCCGCCAGCGGGGATCTCCGGGCCTCAACGAAAGCGCCTCGGCCGGAGCCGAGGCGGGCGGGCCTGAGAAATTCGTGAACGCCGCTTCCGGCACGGTGCCTCAACGAAAGCGCCTCGGCCGGAGCCGAGGCGGGCCTGGAACAACTCGCCGATGTTGCCGGTGGTCAAGCTCAAGCCTCAACGAAAGCGCCTCGGCCGGAGCCGAGGCGGGCCTGGAACAACTCGCCGATGTTGCCGGTGGTCAAGCTCAAGCCTCAACGAAAGCGCCTCGGCCGGAGCCGAGGCGGGTGGGCGGGACCATTCTTAGACGACCCTCTAGGGCGTGTCTCCCTATTGTGAGTTGTGTTGTGATCGATGATGTTCCGTGTGGCGGATGAGGGTGTTGACCGATGAGCAGTGGTTGTTGATCGAGCCGTTGTTGCCGTCGTCGGATGGACTGCGGGGTAGACCCTTTCGTGATCACCGACAGGTGATCGAGGGGATCGTCTACCGCGCCCGCACGGGAGTGCCGTGGCGGGATCTCCCCGACGAGTTCGGACCGTGGCAGACGGTGTGGAAGCGACACCGACGCTTCAGCGGTGACGGCACCTACGACCTGATCCTCGCGGTGTTGGCGGCGGCGGCCGACGCGCGCGGTGAGGTGGAGTGGGACTGCTCGGTCGATTCCACGGTCAACCGCGCCCATCAGCACGCGGCGACCCTCGCGCGGGACACAGGGGGATCGATCGAATTACACGAATCCGCGTGAGGAGCCCGCCGACCACGCCCTCGGACGGTCACGGGGCGGCCTGAGCTGCAAGGTCCACGCGTTGGTCGACGGTCGGGGGCTGCCGCTGGTGGTGCTGCTCGGCCCCGGCAACGGTGGGGACTCGCCGGTGCTGCCGGACCTGCTCGACGGTCTGTCGGTGGCCCGTCCGGGTCCGGGCCGGCCCCGGACCCGCCCGGACGCGCTGCTCGGGGACAAGGCGTACTGCTCCCGCGCGCATCACCGGATGCTGCGGGCACGCGGTATCAAGGTGGTCATCCCCGAACGCGACGATCAGAAGGCGCACCGGGCGGCGAAGGGCTCCGCGGGTGGCCGTCCACGTTCCCTCGACGAAGAACTGTACAAGCTGCGCAACGTCGTCGAGCGTTTCTTCAACCGGATCAAGCAGTGGCGGGCGGTCGCCACCCGCTACGACAAACTCGCCCTGACCTACCGCGGCACAGTGGTTCTCGCCGGAATCCGGCTCTGGCTACAGGCACTGACAAAATAAGAGACACGCCCTAACTCAGATAGCCTCAACGAAAGCGCCTCGGCCGGAGCCGAGGCGGGCGAGCACTCGATCACCGCCCGCGGCATGATCGAGACGCCTCAACGAAAGCGCCTCGGCCGGAGCCGAGGCGGGGGCTGGACACGGACGAGGCGGACGCCGAGGTCGCGCCGGACCTCAACGAAAGCGCCTCGGCCGGAGCCGAGGCGGGCCGAGGCGTGAGGTTGCCGTAGCCCATGAGGTCGTTGCCTCAACGAAAGCGCCTCGGCCGGAGCCGAGGCGGGCACCGCGAAGGCTCGGGCACAGTCGCGGATGGTGCGGGCCTCAACGAAAGCGCCTCGGCCGGAGCCGAGGCGGGGAGGGCAGCGGACGCGGCGTGCCATTCACGCTTCAGTGCCTCAACGAAAGCGCCTCGGCCGGAGCCGAGGCGGGGTCATCGCAGCCTCGACGAGCGCGGCGTGTCCGGGCTGCCTCAACGAAAGCGCCTCGGCCGGAGCCGAGGCGGGTCCCCGATGCCTCCGCGGTGTGCAGGACGTCACGGGCGCCTCAACGAAAGCGCCTCGGCCGGAGCCGAGGCGGGTGCAGGCGGCCGAGCTGATCCGCTCGGTGCGGATCGAGCCTCAACGAAAGCGCCTCGGCCGGAGCCGAGGCGGGATCACGTACGAGGTGGATGGTGTTGCGCGGCCGGATGAGCCTCAACGAAAGCGCCTCGGCCGGAGCCGAGGCGGGCTCACCGCATCGGATATGGTCGGCGGTAGTGGTGGAGCGCCTCAACGAAAGCGCCTCGGCCGGAGCCGAGGCGGGGAGTCGACGGTGGACTTCAGGCGCGACTTCTGGTTCGAGCCTCAACGAAAGCGCCTCGGCCGGAGCCGAGGCGGGTGAACCGGACACGTCGTGGCGACGAGACGTTGGTGAGCCTCAACGAAAGCGCCTCGGCCGGAGCCGAGGCGGGCTCCACACGCTCCTGCACCTCGATCGGAGCCACCAGGCCTCAACGAAAGCGCCTCGGCCGGAGCCGAGGCGGGGACGGCGGGGCGTACCCCGGGGACAGCCTGTTCCCGGGGCCTCAACGAAAGCGCCTCGGCCGGAGCCGAGGCGGGCCACAACCGCGGGTCAAACCGTGACTATCACGCCCGTGCCTCAACGAAAGCGCCTCGGCCGGAGCCGAGGCGGGCATGGCCGGAACAGGTGCCCGCGTGATGCCTGCTGCCTCAACGAAAGCGCCTCGGCCGGAGCCGAGGCGGGGCTCGACGGGGCCGCGGGCAGCGACCCGGCGGCGATGCCTCAACGAAAGCGCCTCGGCCGGAGCCGAGGCGGGGTTTGGACGTGTACGTCCTTAGCCATGTTGTCTCCGCCTCAACGAAAGCGCCTCGGCCGGAGCCGAGGCGGGCCTTCACGATCAGCGGCATGTCCGCCGGGCCGGCCACGCCTCAACGAAAGCGCCTCGGCCGGAGCCGAGGCGGGGTCGTATGCTTCGCGCGTCATCTGCCGCACGTGGCGCTGCCTCAACGAAAGCGCCTCGGCCGGAGCCGAGGCGGGGGCCGTCGGGGCAAGGGCCTACGAACGCTTCTATGAGTTGCCTCAACGAAAGCGCCTCGGCCGGAGCCGAGGCGGGACGCGTGGGGAATGGTTCCGTGACGTCCGACTGATGCCTCAACGAAAGCGCCTCGGCCGGAGCCGAGGCGGGGTCACGCTCGGCGCGACCGCGCGCCTCACCCGGCTGGCCTCAACGAAAGCGCCTCGGCCGGAGCCGAGGCGGGCGGAGCTGCTGCGCGCCGAGGCTTCGACGTTCTCCGTGCCTCAACGAAAGCGCCTCGGCCGGAGCCGAGGCGGGAGGTCGCACCACCTCCACCACGACTGCAG
>NZ_BAABFR010000012.1:0-8604 GCF_039541155.1 Tsukamurella soli | reverse complement strand
CTGCAGGGTGGTGCGGCCTCAACGAAAGCGCCTCGGCCGGAGCCGAGGCGGGAGGTGGCTGCGCCGCCGATGAGCGTCGGTACCGGGAACGCGCCTCAACGAAAGCGCCTCGGCCGGAGCCGAGGCGGGAGGTCGCACCACCTCCACCACGACTGCAGGGTGGTGCGGCCTCAACGAAAGCGCCTCGGCCGGAGCCGAGGCGGGAGGTGGCTGCGCCGCCGATGAGCGTCGGTACCGGGAACGCGCCTCAACGAAAGCGCCTCGGCCGGAGCCGAGGCGGGCCTTCGTAGGCGTCGCCGGACTCGATCTCCTCCATGCCTCAACGAAAGCGCCTCGGCCGGAGCCGAGGCGGGTCGGACTGGAGCAGCCGACGCCGAGGCGTCAGGTTGCCGCCTCAACGAAAGCGCCTCGGCCGGAGCCGAGGCGGGCCGAGAGTCAGGTCATGCGGGACAAGATCTGGGACTGGCCTCAACGAAAGCGCCTCGGCCGGAGCCGAGGCGGGAGCGTGGAGACGTTGCTGGGGCTGCATCGGGCGGAGGTGCCTCAACGAAAGCGCCTCGGCCGGAGCCGAGGCGGGTTCGCTGCCGGGCGCTTCGAGCACGATGGTGCATCCGTGTGCCTCAACGAAAGCGCCTCGGCCGGAGCCGAGGCGGGGATCGGTGAAGTCGAATGTCATGAGCGGTCCTGCTAGGCCTCAACGAAAGCGCCTCGGCCGGAGCCGAGGCGGGCTGGTCGACGTTGTGGTCGTAGCCGGACCGCTCTTTGCCTCAACGAAAGCGCCTCGGCCGGAGCCGAGGCGGGCGTCTACGTCGAGCGTGATCTAACCCCGTCGTGTCTGGCCTCAACGAAAGCGCCTCGGCCGGAGCCGAGGCGGGCCGGCAAACGTGCCGTTGACGGATTGCTGCACGTGGAGCCTCAACGAAAGCGCCTCGGCCGGAGCCGAGGCGGGGGGTGTTGTCGCACACCGTGGCCGTCACCGTCCGGCTGCCTCAACGAAAGCGCCTCGGCCGGAGCCGAGGCGGGTCGGTGAGATGCTCGAGGCCGCCGAGGCGCTGCGCGGGCCTCAACGAAAGCGCCTCGGCCGGAGCCGAGGCGGGCGCCGCAGAGTACGATGCAGAGATGGAAGCCGCACTGCCTCAACGAAAGCGCCTCGGCCGGAGCCGAGGCGGGGCTCTGTATCCTCGATAGTCCATTCACCTGTTTTCGTTGCCTCAACGAAAGCGCCTCGGCCGGAGCCGAGGCGGGGCCGGTGCGCTGCCCTTGCGCGTCCAACGTCTTCTCGCCTCAACGAAAGCGCCTCGGCCGGAGCCGAGGCGGGCCGGGAACGTCTCGGCGTACCACACCGCCTGCGGGCCTCAACGAAAGCGCCTCGGCCGGAGCCGAGGCGGGCCGAATCCCTGGATCAATTGGCGAAGGAGAATCCCAAGGCCTCAACGAAAGCGCCTCGGCCGGAGCCGAGGCGGGCAGGTGACGCATTCGCGGCGGCCGGATGGTGGTCGGCCTCAACGAAAGCGCCTCGGCCGGAGCCGAGGCGGGGTTGATCCTGCTGCATGGCTTGCTGCACTTTCGCCTGGCCTCAACGAAAGCGCCTCGGCCGGAGCCGAGGCGGGCGATCGGTTCCATTGTCGCGGCGATAGGAGCGGTCGGTGCCTCAACGAAAGCGCCTCGGCCGGAGCCGAGGCGGGCGGGCG
Source organism: Tsukamurella soli (assembly GCF_039541155.1). Taxonomy (NCBI): domain Bacteria; kingdom Bacillati; phylum Actinomycetota; class Actinomycetes; order Mycobacteriales; family Tsukamurellaceae; genus Tsukamurella; species Tsukamurella soli. The sequence goes on along the minus strand of NZ_BAABFR010000012.1, from coordinate 6,913 downwards.
CGCCGTGCACCCCGTTGGGGAAGCCGTTCGGGCCTCAACGAAAGCGCCTCGGCCGGAGCCGAGGCGGGCCCGTGTCGGCTACCGCGTACCCGTTCTCCTTCGCCCGCCTCAACGAAAGCGCCTCGGCCGGAGCCGAGGCGGGCTCCGGCGCATCGTCGCCGGGGTACAGGGCGCTCGCGCCTCAACGAAAGCGCCTCGGCCGGAGCCGAGGCGGGCGGGAGTTGCAACCCAGGTGAGCGCACTGCACGTTCTCGCCTCAACGAAAGCGCCTCGGCCGGAGCCGAGGCGGGCCGTGGTCGGTGATCACCTCGCCCTGGTGGAAGAAGCTGCCTCAACGAAAGCGCCTCGGCCGGAGCCGAGGCGGGACGCCGACCGGGCGCCTTGCGTGTCGAGGAGCTTCTCGCCTCAACGAAAGCGCCTCGGCCGGAGCCGAGGCGGGACGGTAGCGAGATTGGAGAGGTCAGGTTGTCCAGTCGTGCCTCAACGAAAGCGCCTCGGCCGGAGCCGAGGCGGGGGTCGAGTTGGCGGAGTTCGTCGGCGAGCTGGCGGATGCCTCAACGAAAGCGCCTCGGCCGGAGCCGAGGCGGGTGCGGCAGACCCATTTTGGTACGCGCCGGAGCTGAGGCCTCAACGAAAGCGCCTCGGCCGGAGCCGAGGCGGGATGAGCGAGACACCGCCGCACGGTGATCCCGTCGCCCGCCTCAACGAAAGCGCCTCGGCCGGAGCCGAGGCGGGCCGGTACACGTGCCCGCGGATGCCCGGCTCCCAGCCGCCTCAACGAAAGCGCCTCGGCCGGAGCCGAGGCGGGCGGCGATGACGGTGACCGCCGTGATGCGGCGGCGACGGCCTCAACGAAAGCGCCTCGGCCGGAGCCGAGGCGGGCGGTGTAGGTTTTTCCATCGACCAATGATGTGATGGGTGCCTCAACGAAAGCGCCTCGGCCGGAGCCGAGGCGGGGCCACTGCACTTCCGCCAACAAGAACGGGTTCTTGCCTCAACGAAAGCGCCTCGGCCGGAGCCGAGGCGGGTCGCCGAGATTCTTCCGGTTCGGCTGCGCCTGCACGTCGCCTCAACGAAAGCGCCTCGGCCGGAGCCGAGGCGGGTCGTCGGCCTGGTCGGCGGAAACAAGCTGCGGTGGGAGCCTCAACGAAAGCGCCTCGGCCGGAGCCGAGGCGGGTCCCCCGACACCGTGCGGGTGGTGAACTGTGTCGAGCCTCAACGAAAGCGCCTCGGCCGGAGCCGAGGCGGGGGAGGACTCCTCGGAGGTTGCGCCCTGCCCGTACGGCGCCTCAACGAAAGCGCCTCGGCCGGAGCCGAGGCGGGCTTGTTGATCGCTTCGAGGTTCAGTCTGTTGAGTTCGTCGCCTCAACGAAAGCGCCTCGGCCGGAGCCGAGGCGGGCCCACTTACGTAACCACCACCGTATGTAGCTGTAGATGCCTCAACGAAAGCGCCTCGGCCGGAGCCGAGGCGGGATCCGGCGTGATGTCGGCGCTGGTCGTGGGCGGTTCTGGCCTCAACGAAAGCGCCTCGGCCGGAGCCGAGGCGGGGGGTGCGAGGGATCGAGCATCGTCCCACTTCATCATCGCCTCAACGAAAGCGCCTCGGCCGGAGCCGAGGCGGGCGACTGCTGCTGTCCAGCGGTCTGTGTTCCCTGCGCGGCCTCAACGAAAGCGCCTCGGCCGGAGCCGAGGCGGGCGACCGCGTTGGATGAACTGGCACGCGAGAACCCTAAGGCCTCAACGAAAGCGCCTCGGCCGGAGCCGAGGCGGGCGATCGGTTCCATTGTCGCGGCGATAGGAGCTGTCGGTGCCTCAACGAAAGCGCCTCGGCCGGAGCCGAGGCGGGCGATCGGTTCCATTGTCGCGGCGATAGGAGCTGTCGGTGCCTCAACGAAAGCGCCTCGGCCGGAGCCGAGGCGGGATCGGCAAAATCGAATGCCATCAGCGGTCCTGCCAAGCCTCAACGAAAGCGCCTCGGCCGGAGCCGAGGCGGGCACAGCCGTCGCGGACGGCGACGAGAAGACGCAGGACGAGCCTCAACGAAAGCGCCTCGGCCGGAGCCGAGGCGGGCGCCACCGCGATCTTCTCCTCCACGAACAGCGCCAGGCCTCAACGAAAGCGCCTCGGCCGGAGCCGAGGCGGGTTGTGGCGAAACGGATCCTGGACGCAGCCACCGCCATGCCTCAACGAAAGCGCCTCGGCCGGAGCCGAGGCGGGGGGAAGCCATGGGGTTGACACCTAGGCGAGTGTGCTATGGGCCTCAACGAAAGCGCCTCGGCCGGAGCCGAGGCGGGAGATCGGAGCAGTCACCCCAGTCGACGCCGCCCCACTTGCCTCAACGAAAGCGCCTCGGCCGGAGCCGAGGCGGGAACATGACCGCCGCGAGCAGCTACTACGCGTTCCCGGGCCTCAACGAAAGCGCCTCGGCCGGAGCCGAGGCGGGGCGCTTGTGTGATGCGCTGGTGCGTCACGGAATCAGTTTGCCTCAACGAAAGCGCCTCGGCCGGAGCCGAGGCGGGCGCGCCGGTGATCCCGCCGTGATCGTCGACTTCCCGTCCGGCCTCAACGAAAGCGCCTCGGCCGGAGCCGAGGCGGGGGAACGACACCGCCAGCAGGGCGACGGCGACGATGAGCAGCCTCAACGAAAGCGCCTCGGCCGGAGCCGAGGCGGGCCGGGGATAGTTTCTCCGGGTTGGGGATCTTGTTCGCGGCCTCAACGAAAGCGCCTCGGCCGGAGCCGAGGCGGGGGCCCACGACTGCGAGGTGTGCGTCCCGGACGCGGTGCCTCAACGAAAGCGCCTCGGCCGGAGCCGAGGCGGGAAGAACGTGGCGATGTCGACGTACGACGTGACCTCGCCTCAACGAAAGCGCCTCGGCCGGAGCCGAGGCGGGGCCCGCCTATGGCTATCTCCGCGCCGTAGTCCTCCTGGCCTCAACGAAAGCGCCTCGGCCGGAGCCGAGGCGGGCCTATGGCCTGCATGTCAGGTAACTACATCGGTGTTATCTGCCTCAACGAAAGCGCCTCGGCCGGAGCCGAGGCGGGCCGTCGTGGAGACCGCACTGCCGGTGTCGCGTCGGTTCGCCTCAACGAAAGCGCCTCGGCCGGAGCCGAGGCGGGTCTTCGGCTTCTCCGGTGCGGCCGGTGGTGCCTGGTCGCCTCAACGAAAGCGCCTCGGCCGGAGCCGAGGCGGGTCGAGGCCGCGCCGTGCTTCGTGACCACTGCCGCGCCTCAACGAAAGCGCCTCGGCCGGAGCCGAGGCGGGCCATGCCGCCCTGCAGGGCGAGCTGTTCGAGCTGCGGGCCTCAACGAAAGCGCCTCGGCCGGAGCCGAGGCGGGCGGAACGTCAATCGTCGGGGCGCGGGTGGCGGTCAGGGCCTCAACGAAAGCGCCTCGGCCGGAGCCGAGGCGGGCCGCTGTTGACGACATTGCCGTTGCCGCCGAGCCCCCAGCCTCAACGAAAGCGCCTCGGCCGGAGCCGAGGCGGGCGACAGCCCGTTGACCCCCGACGACGTCATCGGACCGGCCTCAACGAAAGCGCCTCGGCCGGAGCCGAGGCGGGCCACAGGAGCGTAGAAAATGGCCGACAGCTGCCAGCCTCAACGAAAGCGCCTCGGCCGGAGCCGAGGCGGGGTCATCGTGCGCGCCGTCCACGAACGTCGACGCCGCCTCAACGAAAGCGCCTCGGCCGGAGCCGAGGCGGGGCGAGCACGCGATAAGGCTGCCGACATGTTCAACGCCTCAACGAAAGCGCCTCGGCCGGAGCCGAGGCGGGAGCGTCCGGGTGACTACCGCAGGTCGATCCGCATCCAGCCTCAACGAAAGCGCCTCGGCCGGAGCCGAGGCGGGGAGGACGACGAGGCCGACGCCGAGCACCAGTCTTAGGGCCTCAACGAAAGCGCCTCGGCCGGAGCCGAGGCGGGTCCACCACGATCTGCGGTGTCAGCTCACCGTTGCGCTGGCCTCAACGAAAGCGCCTCGGCCGGAGCCGAGGCGGGGGGAAGCCCGAGTTCTTCACCAGCACAGGTTCTACCGCGCCTCAACGAAAGCGCCTCGGCCGGAGCCGAGGCGGGGCAGGGCGATGTCGTTGGCGTTGCCGTCACCCTCGTAGCCTCAACGAAAGCGCCTCGGCCGGAGCCGAGGCGGGGGCGAAGGTTGTTGCCGCCCCGGACAAGCCGACTGTCCGCCTCAACGAAAGCGCCTCGGCCGGAGCCGAGGCGGGCCGTCGAAGCTGTTGGGGCTCACTACCAGCGGCTCCGGCCTCAACGAAAGCGCCTCGGCCGGAGCCGAGGCGGGATCACGGCGGGTAAGGATCAGGCTGCGGCGTACGGGGTGCCTCAACGAAAGCGCCTCGGCCGGAGCCGAGGCGGGGAGTACTCTATCATCAAGTCGGCTGAGGGTCAGATTCAGCCTCAACGAAAGCGCCTCGGCCGGAGCCGAGGCGGGGTGGTGGTGGTGGTGGTCAGGGCGGCGGATGGGGCCTCAACGAAAGCGCCTCGGCCGGAGCCGAGGCGGGTTGTACTGCTCCTGGCGTGTGGCTGCGGCGGCATAGTCGAGCCTCAACGAAAGCGCCTCGGCCGGAGCCGAGGCGGGTTGGGCTGTCGTACCACCGTTCCTCAATCCGGATTACCAGCCTCAACGAAAGCGCCTCGGCCGGAGCCGAGGCGGGTGTGCGGCGCCACCGACGGCCCGCTGCACGCAGACCAGCCTCAACGAAAGCGCCTCGGCCGGAGCCGAGGCGGGCGAGGGTGAGACGCAGCCAGTGCTGGAATCCGGGTTCGCCTCAACGAAAGCGCCTCGGCCGGAGCCGAGGCGGGCTGCACCATCAGCTTTCGGCGTTCGGGACTGCCGATCGGGCCTCAACGAAAGCGCCTCGGCCGGAGCCGAGGCGGGGCGGGGAAATGCGTTGCTGTCCACCTGCACTCGCAGTGCGCCTCAACGAAAGCGCCTCGGCCGGAGCCGAGGCGGGATCAGGCGGTGGTGCGGTGCCGTTCGCCGTTGGACTCGCCTCAACGAAAGCGCCTCGGCCGGAGCCGAGGCGGGCGCGATCGAGGTGAACTGGCTCGATAAGGTTCGTGCGCGCCTCAACGAAAGCGCCTCGGCCGGAGCCGAGGCGGGAGCCACCCCAAATATAGCCGTCTGACCTGCAGCTCGGCTACCCGGGTGCGAGCGGTGGTCACAGACGCGACACGCCGAGGGGCGAATCCGCCGGGGCTAGACCTCTCTTATTGCGCGTGACCAGGCAGAACACCATGCGAGCGGTGGCCGTGGTGCTCGTCATGTCGCGTACCCCTCGTGACCTCAGACGACAAAGCTGTCTGTGTCGGTGATCGGCCTGTCCCGCCCCTCGAACTCGAATTGGCGCGGGACGAGACTGAGGACCGGGCCGAGGTCGCAGAAGAGCAACGAATCCAGCGACAGGTCGACGATGCGCCGAAGTTCAGCGCGGAGCCGGATGAGCTGCCCGGGGATGGCGTCGACGACGAACACGCTGTATTGCACCCTGTCCCCGTACTTCGATAGAGCGGTGGCCAGACGCGCGCGGCGTCTGTCGTCGGTGACGTCGTATGCGATCAGGGTCCGGCGGACGTCTTCGCGCGTCATCGAGTACGGATCCCGGTGTATCGTTTCGCTGTACCGTCGAGGACGCCGAGCACCATACGTGCCTGGATTTCGATGGCGCGGCGCCAACTCACGGAATATCCGAATACCGGGTGGGTGAGCTCCTGCCGGACCCGGCGCTGGTACGACGCAGTGAGTGTACGGCGCGCACCCTCCCCGAGCCGCCGGTTCGCGAGCGTCTGTGGGAGGTCTGCCACGACGATCTCGCCGTTGTTGATGGCGCCGAGCACCGCTGAATCGGCAATCGGAGCGCGGAATTCCTCCATGAGGTCGAGGGCGAGCGCCGGCTTGTTTCGCGTCGCGGTGTGGAGGAAGCCTGCGTGCGGGTCGAGTCCACATGCGTGGATGGCGCGGACGGTGTCTGCCAGGAGCAAGCCGTACGCATAATTGAGCAGCACGTTCAGTGGATCCGTTGCACCACGCCCGGTACGGCCAGGCCACAGGTCGGCGAATGCGGGATCTGCGTCCGGGGACAGTAAGGCGGGGAAGTTCTTGAAGTACATCGCTGCGGCCTCGCCTTCTCGGCCGAACAGCGATGGGATATCGGGAGTGCTGCTGCACGATCGAGCGATCTCCCGCATCCGCCGCACGGGATCTGTGACGTCGGTGCGGGCGTTCCGTCGGAGCTGAGTCGCCTGGTTCGACACCTTTGCACCAACGAACTCCCGGGCCAGCTCGAGGTGTCCGGATTCGGAGGCAACGTGCTGCCGGACGCGCGCGATACCGTTCGGCGACGATGCGGATCGAGCGCTCCCGACCACACGTCCACTGCTTGCGCACCAGACGATCGAGTATCCGCGCCACAGGAGTTCGCGCAGTAGTGCACTCGATACGTCGACGTTCCCGTGCACCACCAAACCCACTACGCGCTCGACGGGGACCGATGCCAGTTCTTCCCGCTGCTTGGTCACCACTACACGACCGGCTTTGAGTGACGCGCGACTACCAGGCGTCGTGAGATGGAGAACGTCGCCGTGTGGATTGCTGACCGCGATCCGCCGTGGACTATCGGACCGCACGTTCTCGTCAGGCAGACATATCGATACGTGTGAGCAGAAGCCGCAGCGAGGATCGTCGATCAAGGGCGGTGGTGCCTCGGCTCGGTCGATGACAACACGTGTTGCAGTCACCCATTCCCGTGCGACGGCGAAATCGGATTCTTTTAGGGCCCTCCTGACATATGTGTGGGTCAGTTCCGGCCGGGGAGGGTGGGGCGGTGACCGCCGAGGCTGAGCATGGCGAGGGCGATGAGGGAGTCGGGGCTGTGGAAGCCGAACGCCATCCGGGCGATGA
>NZ_BAABFR010000011.1:0-79676 GCF_039541155.1 Tsukamurella soli | reverse complement strand
GGAAGCTAAGCCCTCCAGCGCCGATGGTACTGCACTCGTGAGGGTGTGGGAGAGTAGGACACCGCCGAACTATATGTGAATACCCGATGGCCCCAGGAGACGAGTTCTCCTGGGGCCATCGGCATTTGTGCGCCCGGCGTGCCCGGCGCCTCAGCGGCACCGAACAGCGCTGGGAAGGTAGGTTGGGCACCGTGCGTGTAGTGATTGCCGACTGCCAGGTCGACTATGTAGGCCGATTGACAGCCCATCTGCCCATGGCCCGCCGGCTCATCCTGGTGAAGGCCGACGGTTCGGTGAGCATCCATGCCGACGACCGCGCCTACAAGCCGCTCAACTGGATGAGTCCGCCCTGCTGGCTCGAGACGGTACCGGCGGAGGCCGAGCAGATTCCCGACGACCACCAGCTGTGGATCGTCCGGAACAAGGCAGACGAGCAACTGCGGATCCTGATCGGCACCATCGAGCACGACAGTGATCACGACCTGGGTGTCGATCCCGGCCTCGTGAAGGACGGCGTTGAGGCGCACCTTCAGGAACTCCTGGCCGAACACACCGAGACATTCGGCGCCGGCTTCACGCTGGTCCGCCGCGAGTACATGACTGCGATCGGGCCGGTCGACCTGCTCCTGCGGGACGGGGACGGCGGCACCGTCGCCGTCGAGGTCAAGCGCCGCGCCGAGATCGACGGCGTCGAGCAGCTGACGCGCTACCTGGAGCTGCTGAACCGGGACCCACTGCTCGCCCCCGTCGCCGGGATCCTTGCCGCGCAGCAGGTGAAGCCGCAGGCACGGACGCTCGCGGAGGACCGCGGCATCCGGTGTGTCGCCGTCGACTACGACGCGCTGCGCGGCACCGAGAACACCGACTACAAGCTGTTCTGATCGGTCATGGGACGGAAGTCGCGGGCGGGAGCGCCCCGCAGACGGAGCGGACCGGGCGCCCGGCCGCTCGGAGCGGGCGGATTCGGATCCCGCGCCGGCGACGGTGACGACGCCTTCCAGGTGCGGACGGTGCCGGGCTCGTCCGCGCTCAAGCTGTACCGCTGCCCGGCCTGCCACCAGGTGATCGAGGTGGGCATGGCCCACGTCGTCGTCTGGCCCTCGGCAGCCGCGGGCGGGGTGTCTGAGCGGCGGCATTGGCACACCGGCTGCTGGCGGCGCGAGGCGAGCCGCCGCGGCCTGTGACTTGCGCGGTCAGTCGGCGGAGTTGGTGATCCGCATCGGCGTGGTGGCGGGGGACTCGTCGTCGAGGCTGCGTGCCTCGTGCCGGTGGGTAGTGTCATCGGCCGCCGGGGGTGTGACGGGCGCCGGGCGCGCGGCCGTCCGGGTGCCACGTGCCGCAGCCGCTGTGCTGCCGGCACCGTCGGGCGCCCGCCGATCGGGCTGAGCGGACGCGGGCTCGAAGTCGGCGGTCGTGAGAGCGGTCCGGGCACGCTGCGACGCGGTCTGCTCGGGGTTCTCGACGTGCGGGACGCGCGGCGCGGGGGCCGTGCGGACCGACGCGGGATTCAGCGCCTGCGCGAGACGCTCGTCCTCCGCGACGCCCGGCGCGAGCTGGCCGGGGACACGCTCGAGCTGTTCCCGCACGGCTTCGAGCTGCTGCAGGATGGACGTTCGGATCTGCTGCAGGTCCTCGGTGACTCGCCGGGCTTCGGCGAGTTGCGCGGCGGCGGCGGTGTTCGCGTCCTCGACCACGGTCTCGGCCGTCGCGTTCGCGGCGGAGACGACGTGTTCCGCGCGCTCGTTCGCGGCATCGATCCGCTCCCGGGCCTCCCGCTTGGACGCGTCCTCGAGCTCGGTGATCGTGCTGATCGCGCGATCGCGACGCAGCGACATCGCCAGATCGAAATCGGTCTGCACACGCTCGCGGTTGTTCTGCGCGGTGCGGTCGTGGTGCTCGGCATGGGCCTTGGCCTCGTCGACGATGCGGCGTGCCTCGTCCTTTGCGGCCTGGAGGGTGGTCGTGTGCTCCTCCTCCATCTGGGCGCGGCGAGACACCATGTCTGCCCGGAGCGCCTCCGCCTCGCGGCGGACGGTGTCGGCCTCCTGCTGTGCCAACGACCGCGTCTCCGCCGCCTCCGACTCGGCCTGCGCGCGGATCTCGGACGCCTCGTCGGATGCGAGGCGCATCATCCGGGCGATGCGATCGCTCATGCCCTCGGCCGTGGTGGGCGGAACCGACAGCCGGTCGACCTCGCGCCGGAGGTTGTCGATCTCGTCCTGGGCGTCGTCCAGGAGCTCGGTGAGCTCCCGCGCGTGGGCCGCGGCTGCGTCCCGGTCGGCGCTCATCAGGCGGAGATCGCTCTGGTACCGGTGGAAGGTCTGGTTCACCTGGTCGCGGTCGTATCCCCGCAGGGCCACCGCGAACGGTGCCGGGGTCGAGGCCGAGGAATCCGAGTTCGCCATGGTCACGATGGTACTTGCAACCTGGGACAGGTCCGGTCCCACGCGCGGTGGGGCTACAGAATCGTTACCCGCTACTCATCGCAGCCGCCACCGTCGTGGCGCCACCCGCTACTGCGCGGGCTGCACCAGCTCCACCAGGATCCCGCCGGCGTCCTTCGGGTGGACGAAGTTGATCAGCGATCCGGCGGTGCCGCCGCGCGGCGCGTCGTACAGCAGCCGGACTCCGCGGGAGCGCAGGTGCTCGGCCACGGCGACGACGTCCGTGACCCGGTACGCCAGTTGCTGCATCCCCGGCCCGTTGCGGTCGAGGAACTTCGCGATCGTCGACTCCGAGCTCAGTGGCGCGAGCAGCTGGATCTGGGCCGCGAAGCCGGCCGAGGACCCGGCCCCGTCGGGCGTCCCGGCGAGGCTCGCGGGCGACAGCATCGCCTCGCGTACCCCCTGCGCCTCGTTGACCTCCTCGTGCGTGCACACCATCCCGAACGTCTCCGCGTAGAACGCGATGGCGGCGTCGAGGTCGGCGACGGCGATGCCGACGTGGTCCACGCCGAGGACCAGTTCCCCGGGCACGGGGTGCGCCGGGGTGGGAGCGGGACGGCCCTCCGAGTGCGGTTCGTGCGTGCTCATCCTGCGAATGTAGCCTCGGGGGGTAAGTCCAGCACCAGGAGGATCCCGTGTCGAATCCCGCTCCATCGAATCCCGCTTCGTCGGATCCCGACCCGTCCGTCATCGTCTCCGGTGCCCGGACCCCGTTCGGCAAGCTGCTCGGCTCGTTGAAGGGGTTCGCGGCCACCGACCTCGGTTCGATCGCCGTCCGGGGCGCGTTGGAGAAGGGCGGCGTGGACCCGAAGCACGTCCAGTACGTGATCATGGGTCAGGTCCTGACCGCCGGCGCCGGTCAGATGCCCGCGCGGCAGACGGCCGTCGGGGCCGGCATCGGCTGGGACGTGCCGACCCTGTCGATCAACAAGATGTGCCTCTCGGGGATCGACGCCATCGCGCTCGCGGACCAGCTGATCCGCGCCGGGGAGTTCGACGTGGTGGTGGCCGGCGGTCAGGAGTCCATGACCCAGGCCCCGCACCTGCTCAAGGGCAGCCGCGAGGGCTTCAAGTACGGGCCCACCGAGCTGATCGACCACACCGCCTACGACGGTCTGCACGACGTGTTCACCGACCAGCCGATGGGCGGACTCACGGAGGAGCGCAACACGGGCGAGCACGCGTTCACCCGGGCGCAGCAGGACGAGGTCGCGGCGAAGTCGCATGAGCGCGCCGCGCGCGCGTGGAAGGACGGCCTGTTCGCCGACGAGGTCGTGCCTGTGAGCATCCCTCAGCGCAAGGGCGATCCGATCGAGTTCGCCGAGGACGAGGGCGTGCGCGGCGATACCACCGTCGACTCGCTGGCGCGGCTGCGGCCGGCGTTCACGAAGGACGGCACCATCACGGCTGGCAACGCGTCGCAGATCTCCGACGGCGCTGCCGCGGTGGTGGTCATGCGGAGGAGCAAGGCGCAGGAGCTCGGGCTGGAGTACATCGCCGAGATCGGCGCGCACGGCAACGTGGCGGGACCCGACTCGTCGCTGCAGCACCAGCCGTCCGCGGCGATCAAGGCCGCGTGCGCGAAGCAGGGAATCGACGTCGCCGACCTCGACCTGATCGAGATCAACGAGGCGTTCGCCGCCGTCGGCCTCGCCTCGATGGCCGACCTGGGGGTGTCCGACGACATCGTCAACGTCAACGGTGGCGCGATCGCGGTCGGTCACCCGATCGGCGTTTCCGGCGCCCGGATCACGCTTCACCTCGCGCTCGAGCTGCAGCGCCGTGGCGGAGGTGTCGGCGCGGCGGCGCTGTGCGGTGCGGGTGGACAGGGTTCCGCCCTCGTCGTCACGGTGCCCAAGCGATGAGCCTCGGCACGACGGCGAAGGTCGTCACCGCGTTCAAGATCGTGGCGGTCGTCGAGGCCCTCACCTGGGTCGCGCTGCTGATCGGCATGTACTTCAAGTGGGTCGAGGGCCACGCGTCCGCGGTGCAGGCGCCGGGCATGACCCACGGCATCGTCTTCATCGTCCTCGTGGTGCTCACCCTGGCGGTTGCGCGCCTGCAGCGGTGGAACCTGGTCACCGTCGGGCTTGCGCTCGCGGCCACGGTCCTGCCGTTCTGCTCGGTGGTCTTCGAGGTGTGGGCGGCCCGCACCGGGCGCCTGGATCCCGTCGGAGCCCCGCGTTCGCCGGGTCGGGAACCGGCGTCGGTCCGCTGACGGTACCTTGACCGTCAGGCGGCGAACCGCCTGACGGTGACGGGCCCCGGGCCCGGGAGGAGTCGGCATGGTGGACATCCTTGGAGCGGTGCCGGGGGCACGGACGGTGGCGGCGTCGGTGGGGCGGCTCGCCGACACGGCCCGCAACGGTATAGAGGTACTCCGGCTCGGCGGGCTGGAGACCGGCGCCCAGCCGTCCCCGTTCGACGTGGTCGAGCGCTCGCCGATGTACCGTCTGCGCCACTACTTTCCGGAAGACGCCCACGTCGATGCGGCGCAGACGGACACCCGCCCGGTGGTTCTGCTGGTGCCGCCGCTCATGGTGGACGCCAACATCTTCGACGTCACCGACCGCGGCGCCGTGCGGGTGCTGCGGCGGGCGGGGATCGACCCGTGGGTGATCGACTTCGGCTCGCCGGACAGGGAGGAGGGCGGGCTCGAGCGCAACCTGGCCGACCACGTCGTGGCCGTGTCGCGGGCCATCGACCAGATCAGCGAGCACCGCGGCGGCCGCTCGGTGCACCTCGCCGGCTACTCGCAGGGCGGCATGTTCTCGTACCAGGTGGCGGCGTACCGCCGCTCGCGCTCGGTCGCCAGCATCGTCACCTTCGGCAGCCCGGTCGACATCTCGTCGGGGATGCCACTGGGCGCGCCGCCCGCGTTGGTCTCCAAGGGCGCCGATCTGCTGGCCGACCACGTCTTCAACCGGCTGTATCTGCCGAGCTGGATGGTACGGCGCGGTTTCGAGTTGCTCGACCCGGTCAAGACCGTCAAGTCGCGGATCGACTTCGTGATGCAACTGCACGACCGCGCTGCGCTGCTACCGCGAGAGGATCAGCGCAGGTTCCTCGAGTCCGACGGTTTCGTCGCGTACTCCGGGCCGGCGGTCGCCGACCTGCTCAAGCAGTTCGTGGTGCACAACCGGATGCTCACGGGAGGCTTCGCGATCAACGGCGAGCTCGTGACGCTGGCCGAGATCACCTGCCCGATCCTCGCGTTCGTGGGATCCAACGACCAGATCGGCCAGCCCAGCGCCGTGCGCGGCATCCTCTCCGCCGCGCCGCGGGCCCGGGTGTACGAGGCACAGCTGTCGGCGGGCCACTTCGGGCTGGTGGTCGGCACCGCGGCAGGCACCGTGTCGTGGCCCACGACGGCGGCGTGGGTCGACTGGCAGGAGGGGCGCGGCGACGAGCCCGAGGGGATCGCCGTCATGGCGCCCCATGAGGCCTCCGACAATCCGCCGGTCAACCCGCTCGTCGCGGGCGCGGCCGGGCTCGCGACCGTGGGCTTCATCGCCGCACGCGATGTGATCGACGCCGCCACCGACCTCGGCGCGGGTGCCCAGGCCATCGCTCGCGAGGCCGCCCGCGGACTGCCGCGGCTCGCCCGCCTGGGCCAGCTGCAGGCACACACCCAGATCTCGCTCGGCAAGCTGCTGGCCGAGCAGGCCGCCCGCGACCCCGACGGCGAGTGCTTCCTCTACGAGGACCGCGTGCACACCCGCCGGGCGGTCAACGAGCGCATCGACCGGGTGGTCTCCGGGCTCATCCAGGTGGGCGTCCGGCAGGGCGAACACGTCGGCGTGCTGATGCACACCCGCCCCAGTGCGCTGGTCACGATCGCTGCGCTGTCCCGCATGGGCGCGGTCGCCGTACTTCTCACGCCGGGCACGGAGGTGGCCCCGGCGCTCCGGCTGGGCGAGGCCTCGTCGGTGGTCACCGACCCCGAGCACCTCGCCGACGCCCGTGCCGTGGCGGCCCGCGTCTTCGTGGTCGGCGGCGGCGACCGTCGCGATCGGCCCGGCGCCAGCCGCCAGGACCTGGGCGCCGACATCGTCGACCTCGAGCAGGTCGACCCCGACGCCGTCAGAGTGCCGGACTGGTATCGGCCGGACGCCGGGTTGGGCCGCGACCTCGCGTTCATCCTGTTCTCCGGTGCGGGCCGCAAGCTGCGCGCGAAGCGCGTCACCAACAGCCGGTGGGGTCTGTCGGCCTTCGGCACCGCATCCGCGGCGCAGCTCACCGCCGCCGACACGGTGTACTGCCTGACCCCGCTGAGTCACTCGTCGGGCCTGCTCACCAGTGTCGGCGGTGCGGTCGCAGGTGGGGCGCGCATCGCGCTGACACGGGACTTCGATCCGCAGACCTTCATGGCCGAGGTGCAGCGGTACGGCGTCACCGCTGTCTGCTACACCTGGAATCTCATGCGTCGGGTCCTCGACGACCCGGACCTGGCGATCCCGCCCTATCACCCGATCCGCGTGTTCCTCGGGTCGGGCATGTCCGCCGAGCTGTCGCGGCGCGTCCAGGAGCGGTTCAGCCCCGCCAAGGTCGTCGAGTTCTACGCCTCCACCGAGGGTGACGTGGTGCTCGCCAACCTGCGCGGCACGAAGGCCGGCGCCAAGGGCCGCCGCCTGCCCGGCAGCGCGGCGGTGGCGCTGGTTCGCGTAGACGCCGCGACCGGCCGGGTCGCCCCGGCCGCGGACGGCTTCCTCGAGCGGGTTCCGGTCGGCGAGGTGGGCGTATTGATCGGCCGTGCCGACCTCGACTACACCCACGCCGACTCGCTCCTGCGCGGGGTCTTCCAACGTGGCGACGCGTGGTTCTCGACGGGGCACCTGTTCCGGCAGGACGAGGACGGTGACTACTGGCTGGTCGACGACCTGCGCTCGGTGGCGATCACGCCCCGCGGCCCGGTGTACTCGATCCCCATCGCCGACGTCCTCGAGCAGCTCGGACAAGTGGATCTCGCCGTGGTCTATTCCGTCCCCGGCGCTCCGCTCGACTCCCCGTCGCTCCGCTCGCCCGCTGCGTCCGACTCCCCGTCGCTCCGCTCGCCCGCTGCGTCCGACTCCCCGTCGCTCCGCTCGCCCGCTCCGCTCGACTCCCCGTCGCTCCGCTCGCCCGCTGCGCCGGGGCGCGACACCGTCGTCGGCACGGTGACGCTGCGCCCCGGGGCCGAGCTGACCCCGGCAGCCGTGACCGAGGCGTTCGCGGGCCGGGGTGACCAGCGGCCCGACGTCGTCCAGGTGCTCGGTGAGGTCCCGCTGACCAGCTGGCATCGGCCCCGTGGGCGTGAGCTCGCTGCAGCGGGCGTGCCCGAGCCCGGCCCGTACGTCTGGTACTTCGACCCGGTGTCCGGGGAGTACGCCCAGCAATAGGCACACGCGATTCCGTCCGCGGATCCGTGTGCGGCGTACACGCGAATCGAGCGCGGATTTAGCATGGTGTGGTGACTACACCGCGCGCCGGCAAGGGCGCATCGAGGCAGGATGCCGAGCAGCGGCAGCGCGCGCTGCGTACCGTGGCCGCGATGGCCGGCGCCGTCGACCTCTCGGCGCTCAAAGCGAAGGCTGATGCGGGGCGGCCGGCACCGTCGGGCCCGGACCCCGCCGCCCGCTCGGACGCTCCCGCACCGGGCCCTGGTGTCGACGCCGGGCCGGGCGGCGCGGTCACCGTGATCGACGTGACGGACGAGACGTTCGGCGCCGAGGTCGTCGAACGCTCGGCGCACACGCTGGTCGTGGTGGATCTGTGGGCGGAGTGGTGCCAGCCGTGCAAGCAGCTGTCGCCGGTGCTCGAGAAGCTCGCCGCCGAGGCCGCGGGCGACTGGGTCCTGGCCAAGGTCGACGTGGACGCCGCGCCGGGCATCGCGCAGGCGTTCCGCGCGCAGTCGATACCGATGGTCGTGGCCGTAGCAGGTGGCCGCCCCGTGGACGCGTTCGCCGGCGTGCAGCCCGAGGCGGTCGTGCGGGACTGGCTCGCCCAGATCCTCGAGCAGGTCGGCCCCTCGCTCGGCCCCGCCCCCGAGGCCGCCGGTCCGGAGCCGGTCGACCCGCGGGTCGAGGCGGCCGAGTCGCTCGCCGACGAGGGCGACTACGCGGGCGCCCGCGCGGCCTACGAGGCGATCGTCCACGCCGAGCCCGGCAACCGGGAGGCCGCGGCCGCGGCTCGGCAGATGGCCTTCCTGGAGCGCACCGCCACCGTCGAGCCCGATGCCGTGGAGCGCGCCGACGCCGCCCCACGGGATGTTGCGCTGGGGCTCGCCGCCGCCGACGCCGAGGTCCTGGCGCAGCGGCCGGCAGCCGCGTTCGCGCGGCTGATCGCGCTGGTCAAGAGCACGGCGGGCGACGAGCGGGCCGACGTGCGCACCCGGCTCGTCGAGCTGCTGGACCTGTTCGACCCCGCGGATCCCCTGGTCCTCGACGCCCGCCGCGGCCTCGCGGCCGCCCTGTACTGAGCCGGCTGCGGGCGTGACGTGACAGGCCGCCACCCCGGGCGGAGCCCGGGCTCGCCCCTGCGGAGCCCGATCTCCACCCTGCTGAGCCGCCGTGCGCTGCTCGCCGGGGTGTCGGGCCTGACGGTGGCCGCGGCCGCCGGATGCGGTCGGACGGGGGCGTCGCGGCGCGCCGCGCCCGTGACCGCCTGGTACCACCGTTACGGGGAGGCCGGCACCGCAACCGCGCTGCACAGATACGCGCGGACGTTCAGCAGCCCCGTCACCGTCGACGTGCTCGACGGTGACTACGACGCGCGCGCCGCGGACGCTCTCGGCGCCGTGGGCGGCCCGGACGTGTTCGAGTACGGTAACGGGCCGAACATCGACATGATCGTCTCCGGCGCGGTGGCGGACCTGACGGGGGTGATCGGCGACGCCCGGTCGGACTTCACGCCCGCGCTGCTGGACCGCATGACGTACCGGGGCCGGATATACGGCATCCCGCAGACCACCGACCTGCAGTTGTTCGTGTACCGCCGGTCGATGTTCGCGCAGGCCGGGGTGACCGCCCCGCGGACCCTCGACGAGCTCGTGTCGGCCGCCCGGGTGCTCAGCCGCGGCGCGGTGCGCGGTGTGTACCTGGGCCACACGGGTGGGGTCGATGTGGTGGGTGGGCCCGTCGTGTTCGCGGCCGGTCACGACTATCTCACGGAGGACTACCGCCCGGCGTTCGTGGAGCCGGAGGTGTACGACGGCCTCAGCACGCTGCGGTCGCTGTACCTGTCGGGCGATCTCCTGCTGGACGCCCCCACGGACTGGTCGGACCCCGCGGCGTTCATCGCCGGCCGCACCGCCGTCCAGTGGACGGGGATGTGGGCCCTCCCGACGATCGCGGCGGCGCTGGGCGACGACGTGGGCGTCTTCCCGTTCCCCGCGATCGGCCGACACGGTGGGCCGGTGGCGCCGTTCGGTGCCTACGGCGCGGCCGTCGCCGCGAGCGGCGTCGATCCGGGGCTCGCCCGCCGGTTCGTGCAGTGGCTGTGGGTGGAGCGCACCGACCTCCAGCTCGACTGGTCGCAGGCGTACGGCATGCACGTGCCGGCCCGCACGTCGCTGCTCGCCAGGGCCGCGAAGCTGCGGACCGGCCTGTACGCAGACGCTGCGGCGCTCCTGAACACCGTCGGGCGGCCGCAGTCCCCGCTCATGTGGACCTCGCGATGCGATTCGGCCTTCCGGGCCGCGATCGCGCAGGTGGTCTGCCACGGGGCGGACCCGGCCACCGAGCTGCGGGCCGCGGCCGACGTCGTGACGAAGGAGCTGGCGCGGTTCCAGTGGTAGCGCGCTGTGTGCACCGTCACGCGGCCCGCGGCGGTCGGCGTGTCCGGGACGCGTCGGGGCGGCGGCGGGCAGGTGACGCGGGCCGCGAGCGCAGGGGTGACCCCGGTCACCGTCGGCGCGTTCGACACTCCCGACCCCCGGCGTCGCCGAGGTGCGGTGTGCAGCATGCATACTTCGATAGGAATTCGGCGTGGCCGTCTCACGGCCCGCAAGAAGGAGAATGCGCACATGTCGGTGATCGCTCACCGTTCGGTCAGCCTGCAGGCCGCCCTCGTCGAGATGGGGGCACGGGTACTGCTCAAACCGTTGATCACGGCGTACCCGGTGCAATCGTGGTCGTTCGCGCCGCTGCTGCTCGCCGAGCGCATCGCCGCCGCGATCCCCTGGGCGCCCGCGGGCGTCGAGGTCTCCCGCGAGACGATCGCGGGCGTCGACGTGGAGCGGCTGACCCCTACGGGCGAGGCGCTGCGTGACGACACCGCGCTGATCTACTACCACGGTGGAGCGTTCCTCGCCGGCGGCCCAGCGACGCACCGCCGCCTCGCGTCGGTGCTCGCCCGAGCGCTCGGCGTGGTGGTGCTCAACGTCGACTACCGGCAGCTGCCCGAGGTCGGCCTCGGGTCGTCGGTCGAGGATGCGTACCGGGTATACCGCGCGGTGTCCGACTCGCGCCGCTACCGCAACGTGGTGGTCGGGGGAGACTCGGCCGGCGGCTACCTGTCGGTCAAGGTGATCGAGCTCGCGTACCTGGACGCGGTTCGCGCGCCGACGGCGTTCTTCGGCTACTCCCCGCTGCTCACGCCGACCGTGACCGCCGACGACCCGCGGGCCGAGATCAACGACGCCTACCTCACCATCGGCAAGCTGCGCTCACTGCGCACCTGGTTCGACCTCGGCCCCGGCACGCGGGGGGCCGACGACGTGGTCGTCGTACCCGAGGAGGCGTTCCCGCCGGGCGTGCTGGTCGCGGCGTCGGGGGAGATGCTGCGAATCGACTCGGAGCGGCTGCACGAGCGCCTCGACGCGGCCGGGAACGAGTGCGACCTGCACCTGTTCGACGGTGGCGTGCACGCCTTCCCCGTGCTTACCGGCCTCACCCCGGAGAGCACCGAGGCGGTGCGCCTGACGGTGGCGTTCCTCGACTCCGTGCTCGCGGCGCGGCAGGCGCGGCAGGCGGCGTAGTCCACCCTCTGTCCGGCGCCGCCGGCACGCCGGCGGGCGTGTCCTAGGCTCAGGGAGTGCTGTTCCCACTGCTGAGTGCGCCCGTCCCTACCGCCGACGACGGGCCCGCGGTCACCGTCGACGGCGTGACCCTGCGGCGCAGTGACCTGCTCGGCGCATCGACGGCGGTCGCGGAGCGGCTGCTCGGCCTGGGGGTGCGCGGGCCCGTCGCCGTGTGGGCGACGCCGAGCGCGGCCACCGTCGTCGCCATCGTCGGGGCGCTGCGTGCGGGGGTGCCGATCGTGCCCGTCCCACCCGACTCCGGCACCGGCGAGGTCGCGCACCTGCTCGGCGACTCCGGCGCCCAGGCGTGGCTCGGCGCGTCGCCCGATGCGGCCGGCCTGCCGACGGTGCCGGTGCGCCTGCACGCCCGCGGCTGGCATCACATCCCGGAGCCGGGCGCGGATGCCGTCGCGATGATCATGTACACCTCGGGCACCACCGGTGCGCCCAAGGGCGTGCCCGTCACGCACCGCGCGATCGCCGCGTGCCTCGACGGGCTCGCCGACGCGTGGGGCTGGACCGATGCCGACACCCTGGTCCACGGCCTGCCGCTGTTCCACGTCCACGGGCTGGTGCTCGGCGTCCTCGGCGCCGTACGCGTCGGAAGCCCGCTGGTGCACACGGGCAGGCCGACGCCGGCCGCATACGCCGCGGCGGGCGGGACGCTGTACTTCGGAGTGCCGACGGTCTGGTCGCGCATCGCCGCCGATCCCGGTGCGGCCGCGGCGTTGCGCGGCGCGCGGTTGCTGGTCTCCGGCAGCGCGCCCCTGCCGGTACCGGTGTTCGAACGGATCCGGGAGCTGACGGGCCACGAGATCGTGGAGCGGTACGGCATGACGGAGACCCTGATCACCGTCTCGACGCGCGCCGACGGGGAACGCCGGCCCGGCTGGGTGGGCTTCCCTCTCGACGGTGTCGAGACCCGGCTGGTGGGCGACGACGGCGCCGCGGTGCGCCGCGACGGCGAGTCGATCGGGTCGCTGCAGTTGCGCGGGCCGATGGTGGCGTCGGGGTATCTCCGAAGGCCCGAGGCGACCGCGGAGGCGTGGGGCGCCGACGGCTGGTTCACGACCGGCGACGTGGCCGTGATCGACGCGGGTGGGATGCACCGGATCGTGGGCCGGGCGTCGACGGATCTGATCAAGACGGGCGGGTTCCGCGTCGGCGCCGGCGAGATCGAGACGGCGCTGCTCGCGCACGACGCCGTGCGCGAGGCCGCTGTGGTGGGACTGCCCGACGACGATCTGGGCCAGCGGGTCGTCGCCTTCGTGGTCGTGGAATCCGATGGCGCCAGGGTAGATTCGTCGACGCTGATCGAGTTCGTGGGCCGCACGCTGTCGAAACACAAGCGGCCCAGGGAGATCCGGTTCGTCGTCGATCTGCCGCGCAATGCGATGGGCAAGGTGCAGAAGAAGCTGCTGCTCGACTGAGCCGACGACGTGCCCGACGGACGTGAGGGGCGGAGATCGTCGTGTCAGCACCGGAAGCCACCCACTCGAGGTGGGGCGCCGTGCGTCGCAATGCGGCGATCGAGCGCGGCAGGAGCGCCGCCCCGGCGACGGGGAGCAGCCGGGACGCAGCGCCATCTGCTCGGGTCCATCCTCGAAGCCGACGATCTCGACCCGGTTCTGCTCGCCGTCCCGCCGTACGTCGGTGCCAGCGGCGCCGATCGAGTTCGTGGGCCAGGCACTCACCCGCCGTTCGCGCCGACGGCGAGGCTGTTGAACCTGTTGGTGTAGAACTTCGACGGCTGCAGCGGCCCGCTGATCGCGCCGGTGTCCTGCAGCCAGCTCTGCCAGCGAGTGAAGTCGATATCGGAGATCGCCCCGTACCTGGCCGGGATTCCTACGGACCGCCAGTACTTCAGCGTCGAGGTGTCCTCGTTGGGCCGGTGCCGGGCGTTGATGATCTTCGCGAACTCGGCGATGACCTGATCGACGGGTGTGGTGCGCTGCCACTCGATGGCCTTCGCGACGCCGGTGGCGAACGCGGTCACCGCGGCGGGGTTCTCGGCGATCAGGTCGTTGCGGACTACGTACTCGCTGCCATTGAATGGGCCGTACTGCTCGAGCTCGGTGAACACCGGCCGAATACCGCCGTCGGCGAGTGCCCGCTGCTGGAACTGGCCGCCCTGCAGCGCCGCGACGTCGATCTGTCCTTTGCGGAGCGCGTCCTCCGTATTGGGCGGCGGCAGTGGGACCAGCTGCACAGACTTGATCTGCGCGAGTGTCAGACCCGCCTTCTTCAGGGCGTCGTGGATGTCGGCCTCGTTCTGCCCGCCGAGGGTGTTGACGCCGACCTTCTTACCCACCAGGTCGGCCGCCGTGTGGATGCTGCTGCTGTCCAGGACGTAGTAGCCGGCGAACGTCTGGTCGTCGGCCCCGCCGTCGTCGACGACCGCCGTGATCGGTGCGCCCGCACTGGCGAGCTTCGCCACCGCCCCGGCGAACGCGCCGCCGAAGTCGGTCTGGCCGGTTGCGGCCGCCTGGATGTCCTGGGGGCCGCTGATGGTGTTGCCGATCCAGTCGAGCTTGATCCTGCCGCCGAAGAAGCCCAGGGCGTCGGCCAGTTCGGCGTTCGTCACCTGATCGGTCCAGCCCTGGTACCGGAGTGTCGTGACGCCGCCGTGCGACACTGCGGAATCGCTCGAGCCGCAGGCGGCGAGTGCGGTCGCCGCGAGTGCGGCGGCGCATGCATGGGTGAATACGGCGGCTATTCGCGTGTGTCGCATGGATTCGTCCCTCTGGATATCTCGGTGAATTGCTGAGCATCGGTGGCTGCACCGAGGGGAACGGTAGGAGAACGGCGTCGATAAAGTACCTATTAGGTGCGCATCGATTTCGGCGATCCACATGGTGAATTCGCTCGAGGGTGGGCGCGTCAGAGGTGTCACGCGGGGGAGAGAACAGCGGTGAGCTGCGTCGCCGTGTACCTCATCCGGGGGAGCACATCGGATATCAGATCGGTAGTCAGGCGCGCGCTGCGCGCCTGTATGCCGATCGATGCGCGCGCTCTCCCGTCCATGTCGAATACTGGTACGGCGACCGAGGTGACGCCGCTGCGAACACCCACCGTGAACCCGCGTCGGCGAGCATCGTGGGCGTCGGACAGAGCATGGGCGCGGAGGTCACCGTGCCCACCGAAGATCACGATCGCACGTCCCATGGCAGTGCTGCCGAGCTCGCTCCGCTCGTCAGGGGTCTGATGTGAGCACCAGGGAATGGGCGGGCGGGCCGAGTACAGCGTCACGGCCTGCCGCTCCTCGGCGACGCTGATACTCGCGGTGATGCCGATGTCAGCCGCCAGACCGTGCAGGTGGGGAGCCGCGGACTCGACATCGGGCTCCGGCCGGCTGCGTGCCAGCTCACTGATGCCCACCCCGAGTCGGTACCCCGCGCCGTGGCCCTCGGCCACCAGCAGCCTGCCGCGCACCAGCGCCTGCATGATCCGGTAGCACGTGCTGACGGAGAGGCCGACGCGCTCCGCGACCTCCGACACCGTCAGCATCCCCGGCTCGTCCCGGAACGCGTACATCACCGCGATCGCCCGCTCCACCGCCTGTGCCCCGGTCCGGCTGTTCTTCGGCGACGCCGACATCGCGTCCTCCTCCGTACGTTCGTCGGGACATACGCGTGTGGACGTTATCGATCGGTGATCCGGAAAGGAAGCATTAGGCGCGGGGTGAACATATCGACGGGATATTCGGGAGGATCGGGATACGCCGGCCCACATTGTGAAAAGCATGGTTGCCCCTACCTGTCGTATCTGACATCTTCGCGACACGAGATGGGCGCGGGCCCATCCGTTCTCGATTGTGGGAAAGGATTGGAACCAACGATGACCGAGATCATTGACCGTCCGGCGGAGACGGTGACCATCGAGCCTATAGCCGGGTACCTCGGGGCCGAGGTCGCAGGCGTCGACCTCCGCTACGAACTCGATCGAGCCACGCGCAGGTTGCTCACGGACGCGTTGTACGAGCACAAGGTGCTCTTCTTTCGTGACCAGGAGATCGACCACGCCGCTCAGATCCGGTTCACGGGTTACTTCGGGCCGGTGACCGACGCGCACCCGCTGGGGTACACCGACAAGTCGCCGGCGGGATATCCGCAGGTCCTCGAGGTCGACTCCCGGACCTATGCGTCGCGGTCCGGCTCCCGTCAGTACAGCTATGCCAACCACTGGCATCAGGACGTCACCGCACTGGTGAACCCGCCGGCGATCACGGTGCTGCGCGCTGAGTTGGTCCCCGAGGTGGGCGGCGACACGACGTGGGCGGACCTGGCGGCGGCATACGAGGGCCTGCCGTCGTCCCTGCAGCGGTTTCTGGAGGGGCTGTATGCCGAGAACCGGTTCGGCGGCCGGGAGCCCCGGTGGGTGCGGGGTTCGGAGTCCGACGCCGTGACCAGCGCGACACCGATCATCAGCGAGCATCCGGTGGTCCGGGTGCACCCGGTCACCGGCAAGAAGCTGCTGTACGTCAACCCCGGCTTCACGAGCCGGATCCTGGGCCTGCGCCCCGCACAGAGCGACACGCTGCTCGACCTGCTCTTCGCGGAGATCACCGACCCCGCCTACACCGTGCGCATCCGGTGGACACCGAACAGCATCGGCATCTGGGACAACCGCGCCACGATACACCAGGCACCGTCGGACCTCGGCCACCTGGACGTGGTGCGCGTGCTGCATCGCACCACTGTGGAGGGCGACGTCCCGGTCGGGGTCGACGGCCGGCCGTCGCGCTCAGTGTCCGGTGAGCCGTTCTACGCCCGCTCGGCGTGAGCCCCCATCTATTCAGCCCCATCGACAGACAGGACTATCGACGATGACAGTTGTAGCGAATGACACGGACTCGCAGACCCTCAGCGTGCATCGGGTCGCCGGGAACATCGGGGCGGTGGTCGACGGAATCGACCTGGGCGCTCCGATCGGTGACGCGGAGCGCGCCGCATTGGTGGCTGCGCTGCACGAGCACAAGGTGCTCTTCTTCCGGGACCAGCGGCTCGGGCATGCGGATCAGATCGCCTTCTCGCGGATCTTCGGACCGGTCACGGCCTCGCATCCGTACGACGACGACGCACCCACCGAGTTCCCTGAGATCCTGCAGGTGGACAACCGTAGCTACGAGCGGAAGTTCGGGGTCAAGGCGGCGAGCTACACCAATGAGTGGCACACCGATGTCACCGCGCTCGTCAACCCGCCGGCTGTGACGATCCTGCGCGCCGATGTCGTGCCGCCCCGGGGCGGCGACACCAGCTGGACCAACCTCGCGGCGGCGTACGCGGGGCTCCCGAAGTCTCTGCAGGAGCTGGTCGACGGGCTGCGCGCCGAACACCGCTTCGGCGGCCGCCGGCCGGTGTTCACTGCGACCAGCTCGTACGGCCGCAAGGTCGGCGACGTCCCGCTGATCAGCGAGCGCCCGGTGGTCCGGGTCCACCCGGTGACGGGGGAGCGGATCCTCTTCGTCACACCGGGATTCACGTCGCGGATCATCGGGTACAGCCGGCGGCAGAGCGATGCGCTGCTGGACCTGCTGTTCGCCGAGGTGACGGATCCCGCCTACACGGTGCGATTCCGGTGGCGCCCAGGCAGCGTCGCGGTGTGGGACAACCGGGCCACCGCGCATCTGGCGCCCAGCGACGTGAACCACTTCGACGCGACCCGCGTGCTGTACCGCACGACGATCGAGGGTGACGTGCCCGTCGGCGTCGATGGGAGGGAGTCGGTCGCGATCTCCGGAGGACGGTTCACCGGTCACTGACGGCGAGCCGACGAGCCGCCCCACGCCGGAAGGCGTGGGGCGGCTTCTCTCCGTGCGTCGGCGAGGTCGCGAAGCGACTACCGAGACGGCACCTGTCCGTGGGATACGCGGCGCTCCGCGGTGATCAGGATCTGATAGAAGACCAGGCCCACCGCGGCCACGGTGAGGATGCCGGCGAACATCTGCGGGATCTGGAAGTTGTACTGCGCGTTGCTGATCAGGTAGCCGAGTCCGGCTTTGGCGCCTACCAGCTCGGTGGTGATCAGCACCAGGATCGACGTGGCGCCCGCAAGTCGGATGCCGGTGAAGATGGTCGGCAGGGCGCCCGGCAGGATCACCTTCTGCAGCAGGCGCGGCCCGGTGACCCCGAGTGACCGGACGGAGCGCACCAGGAGGGGATCGACGTTCCGTGCGCCGCTGATCGTGTTGTACAGCACGGGCCAGAACGAGGCGTAGGCGATGATGGCGATCTTCGACGTCTCGCCGATGCCCAGGATCAGCACGAAGACGGGGAGCAGCGCGACCGCGGCCGTGTTGAGGAAGATGGTGAGCAGCGGCGTCACCGCGTCGGCGAGTGTGCGGTACCAGGCGATCAGCAGGCCCGCGGGGACGGCGGCGACCACGGCGATCACGAAGCCGGTCAATGACCGGAACAGGCTGGCGCGCAGGTCGGCCCACAGCTCACCGCTCACGGCGAGGCCCCACCACGCGTGCAGGACCTGGGTGAACGGCGGGAGGAAGGTCTTGTCCACCCAGCCGAGTTGGGGCGCGATCTGCCAGACGAGCAGGAACACGACGATGCCGCTGGAGCCGACGGCGGCCCTGCGCAGGCGGTGTACCGCGGACCGGGCCGGTCGGGGCCGCTCGGCTGCGGCCCGTTCGCGCGCCGCAGGTCGCCGGGGGAGCAGGGTGCTGACCATCAGGCGACCTCCTGGGTGCGTCCAGCCCGGCCGGCGCGGGCGATCTCGTCGTGCAGGAGCTCCCACACCTCGTGGCGGTAGCGGGTGAACTCGGGGGTCGAGCGGATGTCACCGTCGCCCTCGCGGTCGGCGAGGTCGATCGGCAGGATCGTCTTGAGCCGGCCCGGTCGGCTGGTCATGACGGCGACGCGCTGTCCGAGATACACGGCCTCCTCGATGCCGTGCGTGATGAACACGACGGTGGCGCCGGTGCGCTGCCATATCGACCGCAGCTCGACCTGCAGCGATTCGCGTGTCTGCGCGTCCAGTGCCGCGTACGGCTCGTCCATGAGCAGCACCTTCGGCTCGTAGGCGAGGCTCCGAGCGATCGCGACGCGCTGCTTCATGCCGCCGGACAGCTCGTGCGGGTATCGATCACGGAACGCGTCGAGTCCCACGAGGTCGAGCACCTCGCGGGCCCGGGTGGCGCGCTGGCGGCGGCCGATACCGGCCACCTCGAGGCCGAGCTCGACGTTCGACTGCGCCGACCGCCACGGCAGGAGGGCGTACTGCTGGAACACGATCCCGCGGTCGAGGCCGGGGCCGGTGATCGGGGCGCCGTCGAGCAGCAGACTGCCGGACGACGGTGTCGTCAGGCCACCGATCAGCTCGAGCAGCGTCGACTTGCCGCAGCCGCTGGGGCCGACCAGGGTGAGGAACTCGCCGTCCGCGACGGTGAGGGAGATGTCGTCCAGCGCCACCGTCCTACGCCCGGTCCGCGGGTCGTCGAACTGCTTGGTGACGCTGCGGATCTCGATCTTGGGGATGTCGATCGTCTTGTCTACCATAGTGACCGATCCGCCTAGGCGCCGCTGATCAGGGTGTCGTACGCGCCGTACGTGGTCACTGCCCGCGCGGACTGCCGGCACGGGATCGTCGATGCGTCCTCGTACGGCCGGCGTCGGGCGGAATCGTCTGAGCCGCAGGCGCTGAGCGTCACCACCGAGGCGGTTCCGGCGGTGACCAGTGCGATGGGTCTCGTTCGGAGCATGTGCAAGGTGTGCCTCTCTCGTGACGCCCGCCTATTCGAGACGCCGTCGGGTCGATCGAGGCTACGAACCAGGGCGCAGTCCTGGAAACCGTTTCTCTCACAGTGATTCCGCAATAATCGGTGTGCCGGGATCGGTCGGCTGCGATCGGGCGCGGGCTCGGACCGACGAGCAGGAGACGTGGACGGGTGGACCCGAGCGCGGACGGACGAAGCCCGCGTGGACCGGTGCTACGACGGCACGAGGCCTGTCGAGACAACGGTCACACGCGGGCGGCACACCCTGTTTCGGGCTCAGCAGGACGACTTGTAGGCGTACTTCGCGCCGTCGGTGGCGAGGTTGGCGGCGGTGATCACGTGGAAGCCCGTCTGGATCGGCGTGGTCACCTTCTGGCCCTTGAGTGCGTTGACCGCCTGATCGAGGCCCTGGATCCCGATGCTGTACGGGTCCTGTGCGATGAGGGCTTGTACGGTTCCGGCCTTGAGCAGTGCCATCTGGTCGGGTCCGGCGTCGAAGCCGATGACCTTGACCTGGTTCTGCTTGCCGGCCTGCCGTACGCCGGTGCCGGTGCCCTCGGCGGCGAACGTGTTGGCGGCGAAGACACCGACGATGTCGGGGTCCTTCGCCAGCGCGGCCGTGATCAGCTTGGCGGCCGTGGCGGGGTCGTCGTGGCTGTACTGGACGCCGAGGTAGGTGAACGACGGGTCTGCCTTGACGGCCTTCTCGAAGCCCGCGATGCGCGCATCCGTGGTCGAGATGCCGGGGTCGGTCGACATCACGAGGACCTTGCCGCCGTGCGGGTTCAGCGTCTTGATCGCCTGGAACGCGGCGGTTCCGCCACCCACGTTGTCGGACGAGACCTGCGCGGTGGCGAAGGAGGGGTTGTCGACGGTGGTATCGACGAGGACCACCTTGGCGCCCGCGGAGGCGGCGGCCTGGAGCGGCGCACGCATGGCGGTCGTGTCGGTCGGGGCGATGAGGATGGCGTTCGGGCGCGAGGCCGAGACCGAGTCGACGATCGGCTTCTGCAGCGTCGGGTCGAACTTGGCGGGCCCCTGGGTGTTCACCGTGACCCCGAGCTTCTTCGCCTCGGATTGGATGCCGCACTGCATCGTCACGTAGAACTCGTCGCCTGCGACGCCCTGGATGAAGCTGATCTTGTAGCCGGAGCCGCTCGAGGTGGTGCCGTTCGAGCAGGCGGTCAAGGCCAGTACGCTGGTCGCGGCGGCTGCGGTGAGGACTGCGGCGCGGAAACGGGTTGTCATGGAATCGATCTCCTGTGTGATGTGTCGGGCGTTGGATGTTCTTTGTTCACGAGTGCGGACCCGGCGTGCGGACCGTTACCACCGGGGCCGTCACTGCCTGCGCGTGACGAGGGAGGCCAGCGAGAGCTTGACGCGTGATCCCGTTGCCCGGCTCGCCGCCGCGCGGCGCCGCTGGTCGATGTACACGGCCACCACGAGCACCACTCCCACCGCCACCTGCTGCCAGAACGCCTGGACGCCGGTGATGACGAAGCCGTTCTGCAGAATGGCCGGGATGAACAGGCCGACGACGGTGCCGAAGATGGTCCCGTAGCCGCCGAACAGGCTGGTCCCGCCGATCACGACGGCCGCGATCACGTTGAGGTTGGTGTTCGACTGGCCCGCGATCGCCGTGGTCGAGTACTGGGCCAGCGACAGGATCCCGGCCACGCCCGCCAGTGCTCCGGACAACCCGTAGATGAGGATCAGCTGCCGGTTCACCTTCACACCCACGCGCCGCGCCGCCTCCTCGTTGGAACCGACCGCGTAGGTGTAGAGACCGAACCTCGTCTTGTGCAGGATCACCGCGAATACGACTACGAAGACCACTGCGACCGCGGAGATCATCGGCAGGGTGGTGCCGGGAACGTTGCCGTAGCCGATCGTGTCGGTCAGCACCGCCGGGACGACGCGGATATCGACACCACCGGTGATGACCTGTGCGAGACCCAGTGCGGCGCCGAGGGAGCCGAGGGTCACGATCAGCGGCGGAACGTTGGCCCTGGCGATCAGCACCCCGTTCAGTACACCCCACGCCAGGCCACAGATGATCGACAGCACGATTCCCACCAGCGCGGTGGCCCAGCCGTCGCCGCCCATGGCCTGCATCGCCTTGGCCGCGATCACTCCGGAGAACACCAGCACCGAGCCGATGGACAGATCGATGCCGCTCGTGATGATCACGAATGTCATACCGATGCCGAGGACGGCGAGGATCGACACGTTCTGGACCACCTCGCGGAGGTTCGCCCAGTGGGGGAAGACGGTGGGGGCGAGCGCCGTGAAGATGAGGCAGATCACCACCAGGACGACCATGATCTGGAACGCCTGAAGGCCGAGCAGGCGGCGGAGGGTGGCCGCGACCTTGCGGCTCGGGCCGGCCGCGTCGGGGGTGCTGCGGGTGGGTGTGGGTGTGGTGGTGGTCATGATGAGGCCCTCGGGATCTCGGAGAATGGGTGCCGCTGGTTGGTCACTTCGCGCCGTCCAGGGCCCCGGTCATCGCGCCGACGAGTTCCTCGACGCTGGTGTCCTTGGTGGCCAGAGTCGCCACGCGGCGGCCGAGCCGAAGAACCTGGACGCGGTCGCTGACCTCGAGCACGTGTGGCATCGAATGGCTGATGAACACCACGCCGATGCCCTTGTCGCGGACGCGACGAATGGTCTCGAGGACGGCCTTGGTCTGCACCACCCCGAGGGCCGCGGTGGGCTCATCGAGGAAGATGACGCCCTTCGCCCACGCGACTGCGCGGGCGATGGCCACCGCCTGCCGCTGCCCGCCCGACATGCCGCCGATCGGATCGGAATAGCTGCGCACGGTGGCGCCCAGGTCGTCGAACGCGTCCTTCGACCGGGCGAACATCGTCTTGTTGTCGAGGAATCCGAACCTGCCCAGGATTCCGGCTGCGGGCAGCTCGCGCCCGAGGAACATGTTCTGGACCGGGTTCAGGTGAGGTGCGAGCGCGAGGTCCTGGTGAACGGTCTCGATGCCCAGACGGCTTGCCGCAGAGGGCGAGTCGAGGTTCACTTGCTCCCCGTGGAAGAGCACCTCGCCCGAGTCGAGGGCGAGGTTGCCGGAGAGCGCTTTGACAAGGGTGGACTTGCCGGCGCCGTTGTCGCCGATGAGCGCTACCACCTCGCCGGAGTGCACGTCGAAGTCGGCGGCGGCCAGTGCCTGGACGGCGCCGAAGCTCCTGGTGAGGCCGCGCGCTTCGAGCACGGGTGTTGATGAGGTCACTGCACCGCTCCTTCATCTGCGGAAGCTGTCGGGATGGAATCGGTCGCGCTCGGCGACGGGTCGATATGGACGATCAGGTCCGCCCGCTCGCGGGTGCCGTCGACGACCGCCGCGTTGACCTCGTCGACGCGGCAGACCCACGCCTCCGCCTGGTCGAGGGAGTCCCCGTGCGACCGCCGCCTGTGGACCAGGCGCCGCCGCCGTTCGTCCGCGGGGACGTCGAGAAACCACACCTCGTCGAGGTGGCCTGCGATGGCGTCCCACCCGCACCGGTCGTAGAGCAGGTAGTTTCCCTCGGTGATCACCAGGGGTGTGTCGCGGCGCACCGCCACGGCGCCGCCGATCGACGCCTCGAGTGACCTGTCGAACTCCGGCGCGTAGACCACGTCCGACGTCTGCCCGCGCAGACGCTCCAACAGTGCCGCGTAGCCGCCGACGTCGAATGTGTCGGGTGCGCCCTTCCGATCCCGGCGCCCCAGACGGCGCAGCTCGTCGTCCGCCAGGTGGAACCCGTCCATTCCGACCAGCACCGACTGATCGCCCAGTTCTCGGGTCAGAACAGCGCAGATCGTCGACTTGCCGGCGCCCGGGGCGCCGACGATGCCCAGGATCCGCCGTCCGTTCGCGGTGGCGAGGGACCGAGCGCGCTGTACCAGCTCGTCGACGGTCGTCGGGCTCGGTCCGGTCGGGTGGGCGGACGCGGTGCGCGGTTGACCAATCACGTTGGTGCCAGTCCTTTGCGAGCGAGGTCTGTGCGCCTTCGACCTGGTCGTCGGCGACTGTGGTCGTCAGAAGGTATGTGACTCGTGTCACCGGTGTCAAGCGTCTGGATCATATTCGTGACACCGGTGACATGCGGGCCGGTACCGTGTCAGACTGCTGGGGCGCCATCGCGTGCGGCGCTTTCCCGGACCCCCGGTTCCATGTGCCGATTGCGACACAAAATTCATTACAACACAGGAGATTTCGAGATCAATGACAGACTTCGATGGGCGGATGGTTCTGGTCACCGGTGCCAGTGGTGGCATCGGAGGTGCTACCGTGCGCCGGCTCGTCGCGGCGGGTGCCGACGTGGTTGCGGCGGGCCGCAACGCCGAGGTCCTGGACGCGCTCGCAGCCGAGACCGGCGCGCGTCCGCTCGCATTCGACCTGGAGTCCGAGGACGCCGTCCGCGACGCCCTCGCGGGTCTGGCGCTGTACGGCGTGGTGAACTGCGGCGGGTTCGGCGGTGAGATCGCCACGCCGATGGAGACCGACATCGCGGTGTTCGACAAGGTGATCAGTGTCAACGCACGCGGAGCACTGCTGGTGACGAAGTACGCGTCGCGGGGGATGGTCGAACGGGGCGCGCCGGGGGCGATCGTCAACGTGTCGAGTCAGGCCGGTCTGGTCGCGCTCGCGGGGCACATCTCGTACGGCTCGTCGAAAGCCGCGCTGGACAACATCACCCGCGTCTCGGCCCTCGAGCTCGGCAAGTATGGTATCCGCGTCAACAGCGTGAACCCCACGGTCGTGATGACCCCGATGTCCGCCTGGTATTGGGGACGGCCCGAGATCGAGGGACCGTTCCTGGAGCAGATGCCGCTCGGCAGGTGGGCGACGGCAGAGGACATCGCCGGCCCCATCGTCTTCCTGCTCAGCGATGCGGCCGGGATGATCTCCGGCGTCTCGTTGGCGATCGACGGCGGATACTCGATCCGCTGACGTCCGTCGTCGGGACCCGATGGGATGGCATGATGACCGGAAGACGTGACGGCAATAGGCCTTCGAGGTCGGTGACACAGATGACGACGATGCGCGACGTCGCCGCGATCGCGGACGTGAGCGTCAAGACCGTGTCCCGGGTGTTCAACGGGGATCCACACGTGACCCCCGAGACCCGGGCTCGGGTCGAGGCCGTGCTCCGCGAACTCAACTATGTACCGAACACTCTCGCCACTGCTTTCCGGTCGGGTCGAGCCCCGGTGATCGGTATCGCAGTCCCCGACATCGTGGACCCGTTCTTCGCGGCGATCGCGCAGGCTATCGAAGCACAGGCCGCGGCGAGTGGTATGTCCGTGCTGGTCACGAGCGTGGGTGCGGACCCCGACCGGGAGGCCACCGTGGTCGAGGCACTGCTCAAGCACAGCTTGAGCGGTCTGGTGATCGCGCCGATCACCACCGACCAGTCCTATCTCAAACCGTGGACGGCCAATACCCCGATAGTGTTCGTGGACCGCGCTCCCACCCGGTTGGTCGCCGACTCCTTCACCGAGGACGACACGGGGGGTGCATTCGATGCGACCTCCCATATCATCGGTCACGGCCACTCCCGGATCGCCTTCCTCGGCGACACGAACGAGATCCCCACCACGCAGGGCCGGATCGCCGGATACGAGGCGGCGCTGGCCTGCCACGGGATTCCGGTGCGCGACGAGCTGGTCGCGATGGGCGTCCGCGATCGCAGGTCCGCGGCCGACGCGATCGCGGGGCTCGCGTCGCTGCCCACGCCGCCGACGGCGGTGTTCTGCTCGAACGCGCGCTGCACGATGGCGGCGATTCCGGCCCTGAAGCCTCTGGGCTGGGCCGTCGTCGGGTTCGGCGACTTCCCGATGGCAGACCTCTTGACCCCGTCGATCACGGTCGTCGACCAGGATCCGTCCGCCCTGGGATCACTCGCGGCGGGCCGGATCCTCGACCGGATCGACCACCCCAACCGCCGGTACCGCAGGCGCACGGTCCTGCCGGTCACGCTGGTGACCCGCGATTCCTGCGCCGCACCGGCGGGCAGCTGCGCCGAACGGCGCGCCCTCGGCGCGTAGCCGCAGCACCGTCACCTCACGCCCGGGCGCCCAGCCGCGCTCACACCTCCACACCGATCGAAGGGACCGCGGACCCATGACCGCACTCAACGACTCCACGCTGTCTCGGCTCGCGGCCCGGGTGAGCGTCCCGGCCTACGACCGCGCCCGGGTCCGCCCCGCCGTCGTGCACATCGGCGTCGGCGCGTTCCATCGGGCACACCAGGCAGACTACCTCGACCGGGCGTTGCGGCAGGGCCACCTGGAGTGGGGGATTCGGGGCGTCGGCCTGCTTCCCGGCGACGCCGCCGTTCGCGACGCCCTCGCTCCCCAGGACCACCTCTACACGCTGGTCGACCTCGACCCCACCGGTGTGGCGCGGGCGCGCGTCGTCGGGTCCATCGTCGACTACCGCTACGGCCCCGACGCGCCGGAGGCGCTCTGCGAGGTCCTGGCCGGCCCGGAGACCCGGATCGTGTCGCTGACCATCACCGAGGGCGGCTACAGCCCACGGTCCGGTGCGGGCACGCCGCGCGGCGCGAACGTGTTCGCCTACATCGTGGACGCACTGCGCTGTCGCCGCGACCGCGGCCTCGCCCCGTTCACCGTGATGTCCTGCGA
The DNA here is from genome assembly GCF_039541155.1 of Tsukamurella soli. Taxonomy (NCBI): domain Bacteria; kingdom Bacillati; phylum Actinomycetota; class Actinomycetes; order Mycobacteriales; family Tsukamurellaceae; genus Tsukamurella; species Tsukamurella soli. Next base: position 53,866 of record NZ_BAABFR010000011.1, on the reverse strand, counting down.
CAACGTCGAGCACAACGGGGATGTGGCACGCCGCGCGGTCCTCGACCACGCCGCCACCGTCGAACCCGCGCTGGCCGACTGGATCGCTGGCCACGGGGCGTTCCCGAACTCGATGGTCGACCGGATCACGCCGTCGACGACGCCCGAGGTGATCGCCGCGGTCCGCGACGACTACGGGATCGACGACGCCTGGCCGGTCCGCTCGGAGTCGTTCACCCAGTGGGTGATCGAGGATCGCTTCACCTCCGGCCGGCCGCCGCTCGAGGACGTGGGCGTGAACATCGTCGGCGATGTCGCGCCCTACGAGATGATGAAGCTGCGGCTGCTCAACGCGTCCCACCAGATCATGAGTCATCTCGGGCTGCTCGCCGGCCACCGCTACGTACACGAGGTGATGGCCGACGACGTACTCGGCCCGTACGTGATGTCGTACATGCGGAACGAGGCGGTCTCCACGCTGCAACCCGTGCCGGGGATCGACCTCGACGCGTATATCGATCAGCTCGGCCGGCGGTTCTCGAGCAGCGCGATCAGCGACACCCTCGAGCGCCAGGTGGTCGACGCGTCGGTCCGGATCCCGAAGTTCGTGTTACCGGTCATCCGGGATCGGCTTGCCGCGGGTGCTCCCGTCGGGCATGCAGCACTCACCCTCGCCGCGTGGTGCGCGGCGTGCGAGAGCAACGACCACGCCATGCCGGACCGGCTCGGCGCGACGCTGCGACGCCTGTCCTGGGCGGACCACGATGCCCCCGGCGCCTTCCTCGAAAACCGCGAGGTATTCGGCGATCTCGCCACTACGACGGTGCGGCTCCGGGTCGCCTACCAGCAGGCCAAGCGTGATCTGCAGGATCTCGGTCCCCGCGGCGCGGCGCGGGCACTGCTCGCGGGCACAGCGGTCGGGAGGGTCTGAGGTGCCGACGTTCGCCGTCGACGCGCTCCTGTTCGACGCGGACGGCGTGCTGGTCGACTCGGTCGACGCGGCGGCGCGGGCGTGGAACGGTTGGGCGCGGCGCTGGGTCCCGGGGTTCGATTTCCACCGCGACGTCGAGCACGGCCGGCGGCTCGCCGACTACGTCGCCGAGCTCGTGGGTGCCGAACGCGCCCCGGCGGCCACCGCGGAGCTGATCGAACTGGAAAGCCGCCCGCTGTGGCCGTCGATGAGGTCCCGGGAGCGGCCGCCCTCACCCGGTCACTGCCGATGGACCGATGGGCGATCGTCACGTCGGGTACGCGCGCCATCGCCGCAGCGAGACTCGCCGCCGCGGGAATCACGACCCCGCACGTCGTGGTCACCGCCGAGAACGTCGCGAACGGGAAGCCGGCGCCTGATCCCTACATGCTGGCGGCCGCCCGGCTGCAGCGCCCGCCGGCGATGTGCGCGGTGTTCGAGGACGCGCCGGCCGGGGTCACCGCGGCGCGCCGAGCCGGGGTGCGGACGGTGGTGGGCGTGGGCGCAGCGCTGAGCGGTACATGTGTCTCCGTGGTGGTGGACGACCTGCGCGGCATCGTCTTCGACGGCACTCACCTGCGCATCCCGGAGTAGGCGCGCGATCAGCCGGCCTCGAAAGCGGCGAGCACCAGATCCACCAATTCGTCCGTGCCGGTGGTGGCGTCGAGCTCGAGATGGGGGATTGCGGGCCGCCGGTCCGGGGAGGTGGCGGCCACGCGGTGACGGTCCCGCTCCGCTCCGCGCTGCCGGCGGCGCTGTTCGAACACCGTGGCGGGACCGGTGAGATACACGACTCGGACCTCGCGCGGCCACACCGAACCCATGAGCGCCGCCCACTCGTCGCCCCCGGCCAGCTCGCGGGTGAACGGCGCCACCAGCACCGGTCGCTGGCCGACGGACACCAGGTCGCTCGCGGCCGCGCGCAGCGACGCGTACCGGCCGCGCCTGATCCGCTCGGACATGGGGCCGGGGCTGTTCCAGTGCTCGGAGCCGAGTGCCGGCCCGAGCTCGTCGAGCAGTGGATTGGTCATGGAGTCGAGATCGATCAGTGGAGCCCGCAGCGCCCGTGCCAGCGCCCGACCCAGCGTGGACTTGCCGGATCCGGCGGCTCCGGTCACCACCAACACGGGGCTGTTCGCACCTGCCTGCATGTCGCGAGAATCCTTTCCTGACAGCGTCTTACCGGATGACAACGTTGCCATCGCCGCGCTCCCCATAGTACTATGACAACGTTGTCATCGAAGGTCGACTGTTCTGGCGGTAGGAGGTGCCTCAGGTGTCTGGTCGCGCCGGCATCAAGGACGTCGCGGCTCTCGCCGGGGTCAGCATCAAGACGGTGTCTCGTGTGGTGAACGCGGCCGAGACGGTGAGTCCCGAGCGGCGCGCGCGGGTCGAGGCCGCGATAGCCCAGTTGGGGTATGTGCCGAACTCGGCGGCGAGGTCGCTCAAGTCCGGTGCGGGCCAATGGATCGGCGTGCTGGTCGACTCCATCGACGACGTCTACTTCGCGTCGTTGGTCAGCGAGGTCGAGGAGTGTGCGCTCGAGCGTGGGCTGTCGGTGATCGTCGCGAGTACCGGCTTCGATACTGCCCGCGAGTCCGATCAGCTGCTCCGCATGGCCGGCCGCAACGTACGCGGCCTGATCCTCGCGCCCGTCGGTGACGACCAGACGTTCCTCGTCGAACAGGGGACGGCGCTTCCAGTCGTCACCGTCGACCGCTCCGTCGAGGAGTTCGACTCCGTGACCACCGACGACTACGCGGCCGCGGTGTCCGGTGTCGAGTGCCTCCTACGCTCGGGGCACCGCCGCCTCGCGTTCGTCGGACTGGACGACCGCCTGCAGACGTCGCGCCGACGCCATCGCGGATACCTCGATGCCCTCGCCGCGGCGGGGGTGCCGGCCGATCCGGCTCTGTCCCCGCAGGTGCCCCACCGCGCGGAGGCGGTCCGGCCGGTCGTCGATTCTCTTTTGGCGCTGGATGATCCACCCACCGCCCTGTTCGTCTCCAATGCGCGCCACGCCACCGCGGTGGTCGCGTTACTACACGCCATAGACCGAAAGGACCTCGCCATGGTGTCGTTCGGAAACTTCGATCTCGCCGATGCGGTGACTCCGGCGGTCACCTGCATCGACCAGCACCCCCGGTCGATCGGTCGGCGCGCTTTCGAGCGCCTGACCGCGCACTTCGTCGACGCCGATCTTCCCGTTCTCCATCAGGTCGTCGAATCCACACTGGTGCAGCGTGATTCGGACTCGATTCCGGCGGCGCCGGGAACCGTGTCGATCCGGGGCCGGTCGACCCGGTGAGCGAATTCCACACCCTTGGAATCGATATCGGCAGCACCGGCATCAAAGCCCTCGTGGTCCACGACGGCCGCGAGGTCTTCGTCGCACAGTCACCCACTCCGTGGCGGCACGGGCCGGGCGGCACGACGGAGATGGATGCCGACCACCTCATCGACACCGTCCGCGGGTTGCTGTCACAGGTGGATGTGTGGCTCGAATCCTGTACTCCCCCCGCGCACGTCGCCGCCATCGGGATGGCCGGGATGGGCGAGACCGGATTCGTGCTCGACGCCGGTGCGACCGCGGTGGCGCCCGCGTTCGCCTGGTTCGACCCTCGCGGGGGCGACCGGGTGGCCGCGATGCCGGGCTGGTTGCGCAGTGAGTTCCCCGGCCGCACAGGGCTTCCTGTGGGTGTTCAGGTATCGGCGACCAAGATCGGACTGCTCGCCGACGGGGGCGTGACACTCGCCGGACGAGTCTGGGCGAACCTGCCGGAGTTCGTGGCACATGTGCTGGGCGGCACCCTGGTGAGTGACTACTCGCTCGCATCCCGAACCGGGATCCTCGATCAGGACTCCGGTCTCGCGTGGCCCGAGATGTTGGAGTACCTAGGAGCGCCCCAGGACTTCCTGCCGCAGCTCACCGACAGTGGCACAGATCTCGGCACGGCGCGGGCGTCGTGGCTGCCCCGCTCACTCGCCGGTGCGCGGCTGACGGTTGCCGGCCACGACCACCTGGTGTCGGCTGCAGCGAACGGCGCCACGATCGCCGACCGGTACCACGTCTCGATGGGCACGGCGGAGGTGTTGCTACGCATCCTCGACGGTCCGCCGGACGCCGACGCCCGAGCACGACTCGCCGAGTACTTCATCAACTCGGTCCGACACGTGGTGCCCGGGCAGCACGTCCTGGTCGCAGGCGTGAAGACCGGGCTGTTGATGCGCAGAGCGCTGCAACTGTGCGGCATCTCGGACCGCGCGGGCCGAGACGGGCTCGACGCGCGGGTGTGCGAGGTCGTCGACGCGGACCCCGACGCATCCCACGGGATCGACATCACAGGCGCGCGGAACGACGACGGGGTACTCGGCATGACGATCCGCAGCGACGGAATCGGACCGGCCGAGATGTTCCACGCGATCCTCGACCACGGGAACGACGAGATCAAGATCCTCGTCGACGCTCTCGACAAGGAGATCCCCCCGGCTCGCAGCACCCTCCTCACCGGGGGCTGGGCGAGCATGCGCTGCGTGCAGCGCGCCCGCGGCGCGGTGCTTCCCGACGTGCAGGTGTCCACGCGCAGCCAGGACACCGCCTACGGCGCCGCGATCTTCGCAGCGCGACTTCTCGACGACCACCCGAACTCGACGACCATCCGCTCGACAGGAGAAGAACAATGAACGAACTCACCACCCGTGAGAAGCGTGGGCTAGCCGCGATCTCGACCGCCGACGGCCACATGCTGATCGTCGCCGCCGACCAGCGCAACGGAATGAAGGCGGTGATGAACGACGCGCCCGGCGGCGCGAGCTCGGTCACCGCGGATCAGCTCGCGGACGCCAAGTCCGACCTCGTCCGCTACCTGGGCAACGCCGCGCCCGCGATCCTGCTCGATCCGCAGGTCGCAGTGCCCCGCATCGTCGACGACGGGACCCTGGCGCGCAACACCGCGCTCGTCGTGGCGCTGGACGCATCGGGCTTCGAGGAGGTCGACGGTCTGCGCTACACCCGCTTCGTCGAGGGCGCGACGCCGCGCGCACTTCGCCGACTCGGCGCCGACGCCGCCAAGATGCTCTGGTACCTGCGGGCGGATCGCCAGGACGCCGGTTCCCGGGTCGCGAGCGAGATCCGTGACCTCGTCGCCGCAAGTAGCGAAGAGGGCCTGCTGCTGATCGTCGAGATCCTCGTCTACCAGCTCGACGGCGAGTCCGACGCCGACTACGCAGCCGCCTTCCCCGGGCTGGTCGCCGGTGCCGCGCGTCTGTCCGTCGAATGCGGCGCAAAGGTTCTCAAGCTCCAATACCCCGGATCTGCCGAGGCCTGCGCTGCGGTCACCGAGGCGGCCGCAGGCGTGCCGTGGGCCGTGCTCTCCGCCGGCGTCGATCACGCGACCTTCATCGAGCAGGTGCGCACGGCGGTCGCCAACGGCGCCAGCGGCGCCATGGCCGGACGGTCACTGTGGAAGGACTGCCTCGGCATCTCGGCGGACACCCGCCGAAGCCTCCTCACCGAGCGCGCCCGTCCGCGGCTGCAGGAGCTCGCAGCCGCCGTCGACCGGGCGTGATCCGCCGCCGGCGCGTAGACCCGCACGGGTCGATCTGAGGACGCTGGTGTTGCGGGGCCGGCGCGCAGCCGGCGTTCGAATCCAGCCGAGCACAAGGCTCGTATAGCTGCCGCGGTGCTGGCATCGTGCCGGGTGGGCGGATGTCGCCCTGGAAACCGGACAGCGTTGCAAGGAGCCCGAGTGGACGAGTGGGATCTGACCGCCGACGTACTGGTGGTCGGTGGTGGGCCGGCCGCCACGTGGGCCGCCCTCGCGGCGGCGCGCAGTGGTGTGGACGTGGTGTTGGCAGACAAGGGGTACTGCGGGACCAGTGGCGCGACCGCGTCTGCCGGCACGGGGGTCTGGTATGTCGCGCCGGACCCGGCCGCGCGGGAGGCGGCCATCGCGGATCGGGAGGCCCGCGGTGGGTATCTGGCCGACCGCCGGTGGTCCGCGCGCGTGCTCGACGAGACGTACCGCCGGATCAACGAATTCGCGGAGATCTCGCGGTACCCGTTCCCCGTCGGGCCCGACGGGCGCCAGCTGCGCAACGGCCTGCAGGGACCGGAGTACATGCGGCGCATGCGGATCCTGATCCGCCGGGCCGGTGTCCGGATCCTCGACCACAGCCCGGTGACCGGGCTGCTCGTCGGGAACGACGGCGCCGTGGCCGGCGCGGTCGGGCACCGTCGGCGGGAGGGGCGGGACTTCCGCGTCCGGGCGGGCGCCGTAGTCCTCGCGACCGGGGGCTGCGCCTTCCTGTCGAAGGCGCTGGGGTGCGACGTGAACACCGGTGACGGAACGCTGTTCGCCGTCGAGGCGGGTGCCGAACTGTCCGGCATGGAGTTCTCCAACGCCTACGGCATCGCGCCCGAGGGCACCTCCGTCACCAAGACCGCCTTCTACGGGTTCGCCACGTTCTACACGCAGGAGGGCGCCGTGCTCGCCGGGGCGAGCGGCCAGAGCAGGTCGCCGATCGCCGCGGAGCTGTTGCGCGGCAGGGTCTTCTGCACATTGGACCGCGCCGATGAGGCCGCCCGCGCGGCGATGCGGCTCGCGCAGCCCAACTTCTTCCTGCCGTTCGACCGGCTGGGGATCGATCCGTTCACGGAGCGCTTCCCGGTGACGCTGATCGCCGAGGGGACGGTGCGGGGTACGGGCGGGATCAGGGTCGTGTCGGACGACTGTGCGACGACGGTGCCCGGCCTGTTCGCGGCCGGAGACGCCGCGACCCGGGAGCTGATCTGCGGCGGCTTCACGGGCGGCGGCAGCCACAACGCCGCCTGGGCGATCGCGTCCGGCAACTGGGCGGGCTCGGGAGCGGCGCGGCACGTCAGGTCGGTTCACGGCGCGGATCAGGGGCCGGCGCGGCGCGAGGTGCACGTCGCCGGGGACGCCGGGGTCCGTCCCGCCGGCCGGGGCGGCCTCGATCATCGCGACGTCGTGGCGGCGGTGCAGGGGCAGGTGCTGCCCTACGACAAGAACTATCTCCGCACCGGAGACGTCCTCGAGGCGTCGGTGGCCGAGCTGGACCGCGTGTGGGAGGCGGTCCGGGGGGCGCTCGGCGGTCAGGGGATCGACGCCGTGCGGTCCCGACAGGCGGCCGCGATGACCGCGCACGCCCGGTGGATGTACCGGGCGGCGTTGGCGCGCACCGAGACCCGGGGGATGGCGAAGCGGCTCGACCACCCCGGTGAGGACCCGCGACAGCATCACCGGCTCACCGTCGGCGGCCTCGATCGGATCTGGGTGCGTCCGGAACCCGTGGCATTCCCCGAGGCGGTCGCCTCGTGATCGAGCTCGTCGCGGCCGAGCGGTGCATCGCCTGCGACAAGTGCATCGACGTGTGCCCCACCGACGTGTTCGACCGCGGAGTCGACGGCGTGCCTGTGCTCGCACGACACCAGGACTGCCAGACCTGCTTCCAATGTGAGGCGAACTGCCCCGTCGATGCGCTCTTCGTCTCGCCGCTCACCACGCGCGACCCGGGGGTGGGTGACATCGAATCAGTGACGCGCAGTGGACTTCTCGGCAGCTATCGCGCGCGAATCGGGTGGGGAGCCGGACGGACTCCCGGTGCGCGGGTCGGCGTCGGTCCGGCGCTCGGCCCCGATTCCGTCGCGATCATCAGTTGAGCACTGACAGTCGATCGAACAGCGCGTCACCACAGGAGGTTTCATGACCGGTCAGCTGCATCTGAACGCCTTCCTCATGGGCGTCGGACACCACGAGGCGGCGTGGCGGCATCCGGCCACCGAGCCCGCGGATCTCGGCTCGGTAGCGCACTTCCAGCGGCTCGCGCAGATCGCTGAGCGCGGGACGTTCGACTCGGTGTTCCTCGCCGACAGCGTGCAGGTGGCAGGGGACGTCGAACACACCGCGGCGGAACGGTTCGAGCCGCTCACCCTGCTGTCGGCGATCGCCGCAGCGACCTCTCGGATCGGGCTGATCGGCACCGTGTCGACGGGGTACAGCGAGCCGTACAACCTGGCCCGACAGTTCGCGTCGCTCGACCACATCAGCGGCGGCCGCGCGGGATGGAACATCGTGACGACGGCCGGTGATCGTTCGGCGCAGAACTTCGGGCTCGACGGTGCCCGGGCGCACGCCGACAGGTACCGGCGTGCCACGGAGTTCGTGGACGTCGCCACGGCGCTGTGGGACAGCTGGGAGGACGAGGCGCCCGTGCGCGACCGCGCCTCCGGCCGCTACGTGGATCCGGAGCGGGTGCACGAGATCTCGCACGACGGCGAGTTCTTCCGCGTCCGTGGCCCACTCAACTCGATCCGCAGCCGGCAGGGGCGCCCCGTGCTCGTGCAGGCGGGATCGTCGGAGGACGGGAAGGCCTTCGCCGCCGCGCACGCGGAGGCGGTGTTCACCGCGCAGCAGACGCTCGGGGACGCGCGCGACTTCTACCGGGACCTGAAGGCGCGCGCCGTCGCCGCGGGTCGCGCACCGTCGTCGATCGCGGTGCTGCCGGGCATCGTCCCCGTGCTCGGGGCCACTGCGGCCGAGGCCGACCGGCTGGCGGCCGAGCTCGACGACCTGATCGTCCCCGCGCGGGCGGTCGCGCAACTGTCGGAGATGATCGGCGTGGACCTGTCAGGCCGCCCGCTGGACGCCCCGCTGCCGCCGCTGCCCTCGGTGGAGCGGATCAACGGTGCCAAGAGCAGGTTCGAGCTGGTGCGTGATCTGGCGGCTCGGGAGCGACTCACCCTGCGCCAGTTGCTCGGTCGGCTCGGCGGCGGCCGCGGCCACCAGGTGGTGGTGGGCACTCCCGAGCGGATCGCCGACCACATCGAGCAGTGGTACGCGGCGGGAGCGGCGGACGGCTTCAACGTGATGCCGCCGCTGCTGCCGTCCGGACTCGAGGCGTTCGTCGACAACGTCGTTCCCGAACTGCGGCGGCGCGGCCTGTTCCGCACCGAGTACGCCGGCACCACCCTGCGCGACCATCTCGGATTCGCCCGACCGGAGAATCGTTTCGCCCACGCGCAGGAGGGCGAGGGGCGCTCTGTCAGCGCCTGACGTGCTGTAGTCCAGTCGGACTATTTGAACGTGCGGGTGGTTTGTGCTGAAATCGCCGGATGGGCGATTTGTGGAGAAGGTCCGCTTGTGTGGCGGCGAAGGCTATCGCCGTGACTCTGGGGGTGTCGGTGGTCGCGTGCGGCGTCGCCGGCGCCGACGGAGCGTCGTCGTCGGGCCTGCCGTCGATCGGAATCGGCCCGCAGACGGTGCCCGGCGGCGGCTACACGGTCGTGCAGCCGGGTGACCCGACCCGCCCGCCGGTGATACTGATCCCGCCGTCGAGCGACTCGGACGGGTCACAGGTGCTCGCGCACCTCGGGACCGGCTTCCCCGACAACCCACTCACGGTGGTGAACTACCCGGCCGCCATCGGCTTCGGCTTCCGCGGCGTCGTGGTCGTGGATCTCGTCGGCACGGGCACCTACCAGCAGTCCGTCTCTGCGGGCGTCGACGGCCTGCGCCAGGCGATCGCCGCGCGGGGCGCCGGTCCGGTGGAGGTCCTCGCGATGAGCCAGGGCGACGATGTCGCCTACCAGGCGGCGCTCGCCGGGGTCCTGCCCGCCGGCAGCCGGGTGGTGACGATGGGGGATCCGAACCTGCCCAACGGGATCAAGCAGTGGATTCCGATCGGTACCCCGGGGGCGCCCTCCGGGCCGGTGGACTACTCGGCGCTGCCCACCGACGTCACCTACGACGACATCGTCGTGGTGGGCGACGGCGTCGCGGACATGAACAACCCGTTCACCGACCCCGTGGGATTCCTCGTCAACGAGCCAGCCGGGCTGCTCGTCGTCCACGGCCTCGTGTACAACACCGATACCATCGACGCGCTGATGGCGACTGCACAGACGGTGCCGGTCCCCGGAGCGCCGACCATGGTGGAGACGGTTCTCACGCCCACACTGAACGGGCGGGTCGAGTCGCCGAACGTCCTTGCGGTACAGCTGGTGGCGAACTCTCTCGGCGCGCAGTACCTGGGGACCGCGAGCCTGGGCGACCGACTCGTGCAGAATCCGCCGGTGTACGCCGTCAACACCGCGCTGGTCACGGTGGCGCCGCCGCAGGACCCAGCCGTGTCCGGCGGCCCGACCCTCGTCGGTGTCCAGCAGCGGTTGTTCGGTTCGGCCAGGTCTCCCGCCGCGGGTGCGTCTGTCGTGGCGCCCGCTGCGGCGCGCTGGTCGTCCGGGGCTACTTCAGGCCCCGCGCCGTCGGGCTCCGGTTCGCCGTCGGGCAGCGGTTCGGCGGCGAGTGCGGGGTACCCGTCCGATCGCACTACGTCGGGGGGTGGCACGGTACGGTCGCGCGGTACCGCGGCCGTCGGCGGTACCGCGGCAGCGGTCCGAAACATGGTCGGGGCGGTGACCGGAGGTCGCGCGTCGCAGGGGTCCGACGGTGGCGGGCACGCCTCCTCGTCCGGGAGCTCGGCCGGCGGGAACATCCGCTAGTGGTCACGCCCGTAAGTTCGTCGGGGGTTCAAATCCAGGCTGTTGGGTCGTTGAGGTAGAGCCCGCATGCGGTGTCGAGGGCGTCTTCGGCGCTGCCGATGGGTGAGCCGGTGGGTAGGAACGAGTCGGTGTAGTCGTTGTGGCTGGCGCGGTAGATGGCGAATCCCCAGTCGTGGGCGGAGCCGGTGTAGCGCAGTCGGCACAGCTTCAGGGTCTGTCCGTTGCCGGTGACGCCGTCGACGTAGGCGAATCCGCCGCGGTGCCGGAGCTGCACGCGTTGCAGTTCGGGCCAGCGGTCTCGCGCGTGGGCGGCCACCCGGTGCTGCAGGGAACGCTTGGTCGATTCGGGTGTGTTGGGCACATCGCTCATCTTGTCGGTTCGTTCCGCGTGTCGCACCGGTGTGCTGGCTTCGCTGGGCGGACAACTGGATTCATGGCGATGTCGAGCGCGTTGATGATCGTGTTGTCCCCGGTCGAGGAAGCGGTGCTGACCGCACGCGCCCGATCCGCCCGGGCTGCCCATCGTGATGTCGTCCGCGCTCGGATCGTGCTCGGCGCCGCGGACGGGGCCTCGAACGCGCGGATCGCCGCCGGGCTGGGCATCGGCGACGACACGGTCCGCAAGTGGCGTGGACGGTTCGCCGCCGAAGGGTTGGCCGGGCTCGAGGACCGGCCCCGCTCGGGTCGGCCGCGTCGGTTCACGCCGGTGCAGCGGGCCGAGGTGAAAGCGCTGGCGTGCACGCTGCCCGCCGAGACCGGGCAGCCGTTGTCGCGGTGGTCGAGCACCGATCTGGCTGCCGAGGTCGTCGGGCGCGGTGTCGCCGCCTCGATCTCGGCGTCGACGGTGCGGCGGTGGCTGCGCGGCGACGCGATCAAACCGTGGCAGCACCGGTCGTGGATCTTCCCCCGCGACCCGGACTTCGCCGCCAAGGCCGGCCGTGTGCTGGACCTGTACGCCCGCACCTGGGAGGGTCGACCGCTCGGCGATGACGAGTACGTGATCAGCGCCGACGAGAAGTCCCAACTCCAGGCCCTGCAGCGGCGCCACCGCGGCACGCCCGCAACTTCCGGTCGTGCCCGCCGTGTCGAGTTCGAGTACCGCCGCGGCGGTACCTTGGCGTACTTCGCCGCCTACGACGTCCACCGCGCCCGGGTGATCGGCCGGATCGCCCCCAAGACCGGTATCGCACCGTTCACCGAGTTGGTCGAGCAGGTGATGACCACCGAGCCGTACGCATCGGCGCGCCGGGTGTTCTGGGTCGTCGACAACGGCTCCTCCCACAGCGGATGGCGCTCGATCGAACGGATGCGCAGCGACTGGCCCACCGCCGAACTCGTCCACTTTCCCGTGCACGCGTCGTGGCTGAACCAGGTCGAGATCTACTTCTCGATCCTGCAACGAAAAGCGATCAGCCCCAACGACTTCGCCGACCTCGATGCCCTCGCCGCGCGGATCCTCCGATTCCAGGACCGCTACAACACCGCGGCCGAGCCCTTCACCTGGAGCTACACCCGCACCGACCTCAACAACTTCGTCAACAGCCTCGCCGAGCACGCAGCATGACCCCCGACGAACTTACGGGCGTGACCACTAGCCGAGCTGGGCGCGTAACGCGGCCAGCCAGGTCCGTGTCCCCTCCGCACGCCACTCAGGCTGCTCCCGCCCGTCGAGGTGGGCGTCGAGTCAGGTGAGCACCGGTCGGCACCCCGGGCCGTCGGGAAGGAACTCGACCGTGGTCACCGACACCTTCGCGTGGCGGCCCTCGGCCGCGAGCCGCGACGAGTACACGATGCGCCGACCCGGGACGATGTCGTGATAGGTCGAGGTGAACGTCACCTCGCGGCCGTCTGTCTCGGTCGTCGGGTTCTTCCCTTCGGTCGTCCGCCGCGCCCGCTGGGCGCGTCGTCGAGATGGTCACCGAGGGCGTCGAGGGCCCTGTCCCACGGCGACCGCTGATCGCGCAGCTATGCCTCCAGCTCGCGGCGGGCCGCGGGTTCGAGCCGGTAGGTGCCGCACCCCACCAGCTTCTGCGAGCGGACGATCCCATTCGCCTCGAGCACGGCCAGGTGCTTCATCACCGCCGGCAACGACATCGGCATCGGCTCGGCGATCGTGCTCGCCGGCAGTGGAGACCGCGACAGCCGCTCCACGATCCGTCGGCGCCCGGCATCGGCCAGCGCCTGGAGGATCGGGTCGACGATTCGGTTGACCACGAAGTCGACCATCTCAGGACGCGACACGAGTAAACCCTGCGGTTGACTTATTGTTCGCCAGGCTCTCGTCAGGGTCTGCCAGCCCTACCGGAGGTCGTCGTCCCCACGCTGCGTCGCCGTCCCTAGCCGGCTCGCGCCGTCGGTGGGGCTCCGGACGCAGCGTGGGGAGACGCCCCACCCCAGGGCCCTAGGCGCGCGCGATCTCCACGGCGCGGGCGATGTCGATGATCAGCGGCGCGCCGTGGCCGGGCGCGAGGACGTCGGCGTCCAGCGCCGCGAGGGCGTCGAGCGTCCGGGTGGCCTCGGCCGGGTCGGTCGCGAAGAACTCAGGCAGCAGCTGCGGGGTCTTCTTGCCGCTCAACGGATGTCCGGTCACCAGTGCGTCGCCGGTGGCGACCACGCCCGTGTCCGGCAGGTGGAACGCGGTGTGGCCCGATGTGTGCCCGGTGACCAGCACGGGGACCGGGCGTCCCGGAAGATCCAGCGGCACCGGCTGATCGGCAACGGGGAACGCCTCCGCGTACGGCAGCGCGGCGTGCGTGAGCGCGCCCGCCCGCATGATGTCGATCGCCCAGCGCATCGTCTGCGGCTTGTACGTCCGCACCACCACGTCGAGCGGCCCGGCGGACTCCCTACGCTCGCCGCGGGCGTGCCCGACCTCGCGCGGATGCGCGAGGACGGGGGTGCCGTGTCGGTCGTGGAACGCCGCGGTGCCGCCGGCGTGGTCGATGTGGGCGTGTGTCAACAGGATCGCGCGCACGTCCTCGGGCCGGTGTCCGAGTGCGCCCAAGGCGCGCTCGACACCGTCGACGTCGCGGGGCCAGCCGGCGTCGATGAGCGTGATGTCGGCGCCCTCGCGCAGGATCAGGTAGTTGACGTGGGTCCCGCGCGCGGTGAACACGTCCTCCGCGATCTCGAGGACCTCCGGCGTGATCTGGCGCATGTTACGCGGGCCCGGCGCCGTCGGCCTCCGGTTCCGCACTCGCGTCTGCGGCGGTCCCGGCAGCGGACTCCACCGCGGCGGGTGCGTCACCGTCGTACGTGAGCCACAGCGCCGAGTTCGCACCCAGCACCACTTCGCACGACGCGGGGCGACCGTGCCATGAACGGGCCTCGGCCCGTACGCCGCCCAGGTTTCCGGCGCCCTGACCGACGTAGTCGGTGGAGTCGGAGTTGAGGATCTCCGTCCATCGCCCGGCGAACGGCACGCCCACCCGGTATCTGTCGTGCGTGCTGCCCGAGAAGTTGTACAGGCACAGCATCACGGAGCCGTCGGAGCCCCACCGGAGGAAGCTGAGCACGTTGTTCTGCGAGTCGTTCGCGTCCACCCACTCGTATCCCGACGGCGTCGCGTCCTGGCTCCACAGTGCCGGGTGCGCCCGGTAGGCGGCGTTGAGATCCCGCACCAGGGAACGGATCCCGGCGTGCAGCTCACCCTCCCAGCCGGTCAGCGAATCCCAGTCGAGGCTGCGCTCCTCGGACCACTCCCGGACCTGTCCGAACTCCTGCCCCATGAACAGCAGTTGCTTACCGGGATGGGCCCACTGGTACGCGAGCAGCGCCCGCACGCCGGCGGCCTTGGTACGCGCATCGCCGGGCATGCGGGTCCACAGCGTGCCCTTGCCGTGTACCACCTCGTCGTGGCTGATGGGCAGCAGGAAGTTCTCGCTCCACGCGTACATCAGCGAGAAGGTGATCTCGTGGTGGTGGAAGCTGCGATGTACCTGGTCTCGGCCGATGTAGCCGAGAGTGTCGTTCATCCAGCCCATGTTCCACTTCATGGTGAAGCCCAGGCCGCCCAGATTGGTGGGCCGCGTGACGCCGGGCCACGACGTCGACTCCTCCGCGACGGTCACCACGCCCGGGAACTGCTTGTGCACAGTGGCGTTCATCTCCTGCAGGAACTCGACCGCCTCGAGGTTCTCCCGCCCGCCGTACATGTTGGGGGTCCAGCCACCGTCGGGCCGCGAGTAGTCCAGGTACAGCATCGACGCGACCGCGTCGACGCGGAGCCCGTCGATGTGGAACTCGTCGATCCAGTAGAGCGCGTTGGCCACCAGGAAGTTGCGCACCTCGCGGCGACCGAAGTCGAACACGTATGTGCCCCAGTCGAGTTGCTCCCCGCGGCGGGGGTCGGCGTGCTCGTACAGTGGCGTGCCGTCGAATCGGGCCAGCGCCCACGCGTCCTTGGGGAAGTGAGCGGGCACCCAGTCGACGAGGACGCCGATCCCGGCGCGGTGCAGGTGGTCGACGAACTCGCGGAAGTCGTCGGGTGTGCCGAACCGCGATGTCGGCGCGTAGTACGAGGTGACCTGGTAGCCCCAGGAGCCGCCGAACGGGTGCTCGGCCACCGGCAGCAGCTCGACGTGCGTGAAGCCGGTCTCGAGCACGTAGTCGGCGAGTTGCTCGGCGAGCTCGCGGTAGCTCAGCCCCTGTCGCCACGAGCCGAGGTGTACCTCGTACACGCTCATCGGCCGCTGAACGGGGATCTCCTTGGCGCGCTGCGTGATCCACGCGTCGTCCCGCCAGGTGTAGCTGCTCTGCGTGACCACCGAGGCGGTGGCCGGCGGCACCTCGGTGCGGCGGGCCATCGGGTCGGCCTTCTCGACCGGGCCGCCCTCGGTGAACAGCCGGTACTTGTACGTGGCACCGTCGCCCACGCCGGGGACGAACACCTCCCACACACCGCTCGACCCCAGCTCCCGCATCGGGTACGACTCGCCGGCCCAATACTCGAAGTCGCCGATCACCGTGACGCCCTTGGCGTTCGGTGCCCACACCGCGAACGAGGTGCCGGTCACCTCGCCGTCCGGGGTGGTGTAACTGCGCAGGTGCGAGCCGAGTACGTCCCACAGCCGCTCGTGCCGGCCCTCGGAGAACAGGTGCTGGTCCAGCTCGCCCAGCGTGGGCAGGAACCGGTAACCGTCGGCGATCACCTGCGGTTCGGAGCCGGGATAGGTGACCTCGTAGCGATAGTCGGCCAGCTCGGCGATCGGTACGACGGTGCCGAACAGTGCGCCCTCGAGCCGCGCCAGGGGATACCGCTCACCGCCGATCAAAGCGGCCACGTCGGTCGCGCCGGGCTTGAGGGTGCGCAGGGCCGTGCCCCGCTCACCGTCGGCGCCGGTCACCTCGTGCGCGCCCAGGACCGCATGTGGGTCGTAGTGCATCCCCGACAACAGTCGGCGACTGGCCTCGGGCTCGACGGCTGCGTCGGTGCCTGCGGAGTCGGTGGTCATCAACCCTCACCTCTCGTACTCATCTCGTGCCCTGGTGCGCCGTGAGCGCCTCGATCGCCCGCAGCGGCAGGCCGACCCAACTGGGACGATTCTGCGCCTCGTATACCGTCTCGTAGACCGCTTTCTCGACCTCGAACGCCCGGAGCACGGCCGGCGTCGACCTGGGGTCGCGCCCTGCGACCTCGGCGTAGCCGGTGCAGAAGGCGTCGCGATTGCGGCGCGTCCACTCCGCGGCGCGGAAGCGCAGCTGCTGTGACGGTGTCGTCAGGTGCATCAGCGGGTGTTGGCCAGCGTAGTCGAGTGAGCGCAGCACGCCCGCCACATCGCGCAACGGATGGTCCAGGGCACGCCGCTCGGCCGGGGAGGCCGAGGGCTCGCCCTCGAAATCCACCAGGAGCCAGCCCGACGGTGTCCGAAGCGCCTGCCCGAGGTGCAGGTCGCCGTGGATCCGCTGCAGGGTCCCGACTTCGGCGGACGATTCGGCCTCGCGGGCGGCGGCCTCGGCGATCGCGGCGACCTCGGCGCGGACTCGCGCCAGCGCGGGTACGACGGTGGCGGCCTCGTCCAGTTGGCTCGGCAGGGCCGCGAACCGCGCCCGGGGGTCCGTGAGCGGCGCGGTGCCGAGCGCGGCGGCGAGATCGGCGTGCACGCGGGCGATCGCCTCTCCGAGCCGTTCGGTCTCGGCCGCGAAGTCCGAACCCACCTCCTCGGCGAGCAGGTCGCCTTCGGCCATCAGGTCGCGGACGCTGTTGAGCGCCATCTGCCAGCCGTCGGACGCGTTCGCCGCGAACTCCTGGACCATCGCGAGCGTGGTCGGGGCGTCGGGCGTGTCCGCGGGCCCGAACCCGGCGAGGTCCACCGAACCGAGCAGGGGCGCCACCGCCGGGCAGCCGGCAGTGGTGAGCGCGGCCGTCACCTCCACGTCGGGGTTGGGGCCGGGGAAGATGCGGCGGAACAGCTTGAGCAGCGTGTGGTCGTCGAGCACGACCGACGTGTTCGACTGCTCCACCCCGAGCGGGTGCACGCGCCGGATGTCCGTCGCCCACCCGAGGCGCAGGGACTGGAAGCCGATCGCGCCCTCCGCGCCACCCGCCGCGACCCGGCGGGCGACGGCCAGCGCGCCGTCGGGGTCGGCGAGGGCGTCGGTGAGGGTCACGTCCAGCGCGGCAGGCACCAGCGCGTGCTCGGCGTGCCGCGGCAACGCGCCGCGCACCAGCAGCGGAACCTGGTATATCTGCGCTGCGGCACCGTCGAGCTCGACCTCCACCAGCAGCCATACGATGGTGCCCGGCTCGGGGGCGGCGAAGTCTCGGCGCACCACGACGCGCGCCCCGGTGATCGCGTGCGTCTTCGCGCCGAACCACCGCTGGGCGGGCAGCCAGCGCGCCACGGCGTCGGCCAGCTCGGCGTCGGTCGGCAGATCGGGTCCGCTCACGGGGTCGCCTCCTCTCGTGGGTCCGGGCGCAGCGCCAGCCAGTAGAAGCCGTGCCCGGGCAGCGTGAGCATGTAGTCCGACTCGCCGACGGCCGGGAACGGCACCTGGCCGGTGAGCTCGACGGGGATCCGCCCGGCCCAGCGCGCGAGGTCGAGCAGCGCGGCCTGGGGGAACCGAGACAGGTTGTGCACGCATAGGATCGGG
Organism: Tsukamurella soli; assembly: GCF_039541155.1. Classification (NCBI taxonomy): domain Bacteria; kingdom Bacillati; phylum Actinomycetota; class Actinomycetes; order Mycobacteriales; family Tsukamurellaceae; genus Tsukamurella; species Tsukamurella soli. Next base: position 36,305 of record NZ_BAABFR010000011.1, on the reverse strand, counting down.
TCGTTCGCGTCGGACCGATGCAGGTCCGGGTCGCCGCGATGGCCCGGGATCGACCGCACGTACGCGAGGATCGACGGGTTCGCGCAGCCGAGCTCGAGGTAGTCGCCGAGGCCGAACGCCGGGTGCTGCCTACGGACGGCGATCAGGCGGCGCGTCCAGTGCAGGAGGCTGTTGGTGGAGCCGAGCTGGGCCTCGACGTTGACCGCCTGGTAACCGTAGGTGGGGTCCATGATGACGGGCAGGTACATCCGGCCGGGGTCGGCGCGGGAGAAGCCGGCGTTGCGATCGGGTGTCCACTGCATGGGCGTGCGGACCGCGTCGCGGTCACCCAGCCAGATGTTGTCGCCCATACCGATCTCGTCACCGTAGTACAGGACGGGCGACCCTGGGAGCGACAACAGCAGGGCGGTGAACAGCTCGAGCTGTGTGCGGTCGTTCTCGAGCAGTGGAGCGAGCCGGCGTCGGATCCCGATGTTGGCCTTCATCCGCGGGTCCGACGCGTACTCGGTGTACATGTAGTCGCGCTCGGTGTCGCTGACCATCTCGAGCGTGAGCTCGTCGTGGTTGCGCAGGAAGATGCCCCACTGGGCACCGTCGGGGATGGGCGGCGTCTGCGCCAGGATCTCCGAGATCGGGAACCGCGACTGGCGCCGGACGGCCATGAATATCCGCGGCATCAGGGGGAAGTGGAACGCCATGTGGCACTCGTCGCCGTCGCCGAAGTAGGCGACCACGTCGGACGGCCACTGGTTCGCCTCCGCCAGCAGCACCCGACCGGGGTACTCGGCGTCGATCACCCTGCGGCACTTCTTGAGGAATTCGTGGGTATCGGGCAGGTTCTCGCAGTTGGTGCCCTCCCGCGCGTACAGGTAGGGGACCGCGTCGAGGCGGAAGCCGTCGATGCCGCGGTCGAGCCAGAACCGGAGCACGTCCAGCATCGCCTCGTGCACTGCCGGGTTGTCGTAGTTCAGATCCGGCTGGTGGCTGAAGAATCGGTGCCAGAAGTATTGGCGCCGAACAGGATCGAAGGTCCAGTTGGACGGCTCGGTATCGACGAAGATCACCCGCGCGTCCGGGTAGCCCGTGTCGTCGTCGGCCCACATGTAGAAGTCGCCGAACGGCCCGTCCGGATCGGTCCGCGACGCCACGAACCACGGATGGGCGTCGCTGGTGTGGTTCATCACCAGGTCGCAGATCACCCGGATGCCGCGCTCGTGGGCCGCGGCCACCAGCGCCTCGAAGTCCGAGGTGGTGCCGAATTCGCTCAGTACGCTGCGGAAGTCGCGGATGTCGTAGCCGCCGTCGCGCAGCGGTGAGTCGTAGAACGGCGGCAGCCAGAGGCAGTCCACCCCCAGCCAGGCCAGGTAGTCGAGCCGCTCCAGCACGCCACGGAAGTCGCCCGTGCCGTCGCCGTTCGAGTCTGCGAACGCACGGACCAGCACCTCGTAGAACACGGCTCGCTTGAACCACTCCGGGTCGTCGGCCGTCGACACCACCGGGTGCGGCGAGCCGAGCGGCCCGCCACCGTCGGCGCCGGGCGGGGAGTCGTGCCCGGCGCGCCCGTCGGGGCCCGACGGTGTCGGTCCAGCCGGCCCGCCCGTCACGGCACCCGGTAGGCGAGCGCGGTCCGCGCCGCGGCCTCGATAGTGGGCAGGGCGACGATGTGGGCGACATTGCGCCACGGCTCGAGGCGGACGTAATTCGCCTGGCCCCAGTGGAACTGCTCGCCGGTCACCTCGTCGCGCACGGTGAACCGCTCGTGCCAGTCCTTGCCGATGGCGGGCAGGTCGATCCACAGCGTGCCCGACTCGGCGCCGAACGGGTTGAGGTTCACCACCACCAGCACCGCGTCGCCGGTGCGCGGATCGAACTTGCTGTAGGCGATCAGCGCGTCGTTGTCGATGTGGTGGAAGTGCAGGTAGCGCAGCTGCTGGAGCGCCGGGTGGGCGCGGCGGATGTCGTTGAGCCGGGTGATCCACGGCGCCAGCGACTGCCCGCGGCTCTCGGCGCCCTTGAAGTCCCGTGGCCGCAGCTGGTACTTCTCCGAGTCGACGTACTCCTCGCTGCCCTCGCGCACCGCCTGGCCCTCGTACAGCTCGTATCCCGAGTACACGCCCCACGACGGCGACAGTGTCGCGGCGAGCGCGGCCCGCAGGGCGAACATGCCGGGCCCGCCGTGCTGCAGGCTCTCGTGGAGGATGTCCGGCGTGTTGACGAACAGGTTGGGCCGGCACACGTCGGCCTTCGCGGCGTGCTCGGCACCGAACTCGGTCAGCTCCCACTTGGCGGTGCGCCACGTGAAATATGTGTAGCTCTGGGTGAATCCGAGCTTCGCGAGACCGTACATGCGGGCCGGACGCGTGAAGGCCTCGGCCAGGAACAGCACGTCGGGGTGCCGCCGCTTGATCTCGGTGATCAGCCACGCCCAGAAGTCCGGCGGCTTGGTGTGCGGGTTGTCGACCCGGAAGATCTTCACGCCCTGGTCCACCCAGTAGAGCGAGACCCGCAGCAGCTCCCGGTAGATGCCCACACGGTCGTCGTCGAAGTTGATCGGGTAGATGTCCTGGTACTTCTTCGGCGGGTTCTCGGCGTACGCGATGGTCCCGTCGGGCAGCACGGTGAACCACTCGGGATGCTCTGCGGCCCAAGGGTGGTCGGGTGCGGCCTGGAACGCGAGGTCGAGCGCGACCTCCATGCCGAGCTCGCGGGTGCGGGAGAGGAAGTAGGCGAAGTCGTCTACGGAGCCCAGCCGCGGGTGCACCGCGTCGTGCCCGCCCGCCGCCGCGCCGATCGCCCACGGCGAGCCCACGTCGTCGGGGCCCGGGTTCAGGGTGTTGTTGCGGCCCTTGCGGTTCACTGTGCCGATCGGGTGGATCGGTGGCAGGTACACGACGTCGAAGCCCATCTCGGCGATCCGGGGCAGGTCCTCGGCCGCGGTGAGGAAGGTTCCGTGGACGGGCCTGCCCTCGTTGTCCCAGCCGCCCGTGGAGCGGGGGAAGAACTCGTACCACGAGCCGAACAGCGCCCGGTCGCGGTCGACCCAGATCCGGTGGGTGCGCGACTTGGTCACCAGTTCGCGCAGCGGGTAGCCGTGCAGCAGCTCCGCGATATGCGGATGCAGTGCGGGACCGGTCCGCTCGGCGAGGCTGCGCTGGCGGTCCCGGAGGGCCGCCGCCACGCCGTGCAGGCGGTGCCGGTCGTGCGGCGGGACACCCTCCGCGGCGCGGTCGAACATCCGAGCGCCCAGCTCGAGGTCGTTCGCGAGCTCGGCGGCGCCCTGGCCGGCGGCCAGCTTCTTGCCCACGGCGCTGCGCCAGGTGGTCACGGGGTCCGACCATCCCTCGATGCGCAGCGACCAGTAGCCCTCGGCCTCCGGCGAGAACAGTGCGTTGAACACGTCCGGCTGGGAGCTGGGCGTCATCGCGATGTACTGCGGTCCGCGGCCGTCCGGCCCGGTGATCACCAGTGTCGCGGCGACCGCGTCGTGGCCCTCACGCCAGACGGTCGCCGACACCGGCACCACCTCGCCGATGGTCGCCTTACCCGGGTATTGCCCCCCGGAGATAACAGGTTCGATGTCGTCGATACCGATCCGACCGCTCACGGGCCCAACCGTATCCGACGGCGACCGGCTTCGTGCGGGGAGTACGAGACCGGACACAACCGGGCATCTCGCGGCCTGGGAGCCGACGGCGGCCGCTGCGCGTCAGGTGTCCAGACGGCGCAACGCGCCGAGTACGACGGCCTTGTCGGTGGTCTCCCAGAAGGGCGGGAGCGTCGCGCGCAGGAAGCCGCTGTAGCGCGCGGTGGCCAGGCGCGGGTCCAGTACCGCCACCACGCCGCGGTCGTCCACCGAGCGCAGCAGGCGCCCCACCCCCTGCGCCAACAGCAGCGCGGCATGGCTCGCGGCCACCGCGATGAAGCCGTTGCCGCCGCGTGACTCCACGGCGCGTTGCCGCGCGGTCAGCAGCGGGTCGTCGGGCCGCGGGAAGGGGATCCGGTCGATGATCACCAGCGACAGCGACGGGCCGGGAACGTCGACGCCCTGCCACAGGCTCAGCGTGCCGAACAGCGACGTCGCCGGGTCGGCGGCGAAGTCCCGCACCAGCTGCCCGGTGGCGCCCTCGCCCTGACACAGGATCGGCGTGTCCAGCTTCTCCCGCAGGGCGGCCGCCGCGGCCTTCGCGGCACGCGTCGAGCTGAACAGGCCCAGCGTGCGGCCGCCCGCGGCCCCGATCAGTTCGGCGATCTCGTCGAGCATCTGCGGTGCTGTGCCGTCCCGGCCGGGCGGCGGCATCGACTTCGCGACGTACAGGATCCCGGCGCGGGCATGATCGAACGGCGATCCGACGTCCAGGTGCGACCACTCCAGGGTGTGTTCCGGGGTCTTGCCCGACGCCAGGGCGGGGTCGCGGGCGGGCTCGGCACCGTCGTCACCCGAGCCGCTCCGCCGCGGCAGGCCCCACGCGCCCGCGGCGCCGTCGAACGTCCCGCCCACGGCGAGCGTCGCCGACGTCAGCACCACCGTCGACTCGCCGAACAGCCGGCTGCGCAAGAGCCCGCCCACCGAGAGCGGCGCCACCTGCAGCACCCGCCGGAAGCCGCCGCGGGTGGGCACGTCCGCCGTCCACACCACGTCGCGGCGCTTGGCGTCGTCGGGCTCGTCGAACGTCGTCAGCACCCGGACGGCTGTGTCGTGCACCTCGTCGAGGGCCGTGAGCGCGGCGCTGCGGGCGGCGGACGCGTCGGCGTCCAGGTTCGCGCCGCGCGCGGGTCCGACGGCCGTGCGCGTGACCCATGCGGCGTCGCGCACGGCGGCCAGGGCGGCGCCGGCACCGTCGGGCAGCGACAGCCACCGGCGTGTCCCCACGTCGTCGAGCAGGCTGCCGAGGTTCTCGCCCGCGGACACCAGCGCGTCGGCGATCTCGTCCTCGACCAGCTTGCCCGCGCGTCGCGCCGCGGCGGTGATGGTGCCGCTGGCCAGCTCGGCGGTGGCGACCGACGTGACCCGGTCGACCAGCTCGTGAGCCTCGTCGACCACCACGGCGTCGTGGTCTGGCAGCACGTTGACCTCGGTCATCGCGTCGATCGCCAGCAGCGCGTGGTTGGTGACCACCACGTCCACGCGGCCGGTCTGCCGGCGCGCCTCCTCGGCGAAGCAGTCCTGCCCGTACGTGCAGTTCCCGGCGCCGAGGCACTCGCGGGCGCCGACGCTCACCAGCCGCCACGCCTGATCGCTCACGCCGGGCTCGATCTCGTCGCGGTCGCCGGTCTCGGTGTCGGAGGACCACTCGCGCAGGCGCTTGATCTCGCGGCCCATGCGCGAGGCCGCGAACGGGTCGAACAGCTCCTCCGAGTCGGGTTCGGACGCCGCGGAGCTGTGCAGCTTGTTGAGGCACAGATAGTTGCCCCGACCCTTGAGGATCGCGAATGTGGGCTCGCGGCCGAGATCGGACTTCAGCGCCTTCGCGAGGCGCGGCAGGTCGCGGTCCACCAGTTGCCGCTGCAGCGCGATCGTCGCGGTCGACACCACCACCGTCTTGCCGGTGGTCACGGCGTGCCGCATCGCGGGTACCAGATACGCCAGGGACTTGCCGGTGCCGGTGCCGGCCTGCACTGCGAGGTGCTCGCCGGTATCGAGGGAGTGGGCCACCGCCGCGGCCATCCGCACCTGCCCGTCGCGTGTGGTGCCGCCCAGGGCCTCGACTGCGTTCTGCAGCAGCAGCGGAACGATGGGCGGCTCGGGCACCGGGTGAGTTTACCCGCCGGTCTCGGCGAGGTGGCGCAGCAGCGTGGCGGCCATCGCGTCCGCCGCCGCCGACGGTGCCGCGCGTGTCGCGAGCGATAGCTGGTTGTGCTGCGAGCCTGCGATGTCGATCACCACCACGCCCGGCCGCGCGGCCATCGCACGCGTGAGCACGGCGACGCCGGCGCCGCGCTCGGCCAGGGCGATCAGCGCCTCGGGGGAGTGCGCCTGCACCGTGGGGACGACGGTGACGCCGGCCCGCGCGCAGGTGGCGTCGAACGCAGCGCGCGCCCCGGTGCCGGCCGGCAGCGTGAGGACGGTGGCGTCGGCGAGCTCGGCCGGATCGATCGTCTCGCGATCCGCCCACGGGTGGGTCGGCGCGACCACCACCGTCAGTGGCTCGGTGATCAGTGTCCGCGCGGCGATCCCACCGGGCAGCGGCTCGGCGTGCGCCAGCAGGGCGACGTCGAGTGCGCCCTCTGCCAGCCCCGCCGCGAGGACATCGGAATCGGACTCGCTCGCCTCCACGGTCACTCCGGGGTGCATCGCGCGGAACTCGGCGAAGCCTGCGAGGAACCCGGGGATCGTGCAGCCGATGACGGTGCCCAGCCGCACGTGCCCGCGCTGCAGGCCGGAGAGTTCGTCGGCCGCGGTTCGCAGATCGTCGACGGTGCGAACGGCCGCCCGCGCATACGGCAGCAGCGCCTCACCCGCCGGCGTGAGGGTGACGGTGCGGACCCGGTATCTCTGCGGCCCGCTCGCTGCGCTCCCGGCGCCGGGGACATGCGGCCCGCTCGCTGCGCTCCCGGCGCCGGGGACATGCGGCCCGCTCGCTGCGCTCCCGGCGCCGGGGCGGTCCAGCAGGCGGTGGCCGAGCTCCCGTTCCAGCTTCCCGACCTGCGCGGACACACCCGACTGGCTGACGTGCAGCGCATCGGCGGCGGCCGTGAACGAGCCGTGGTCGCTGACGGCGACCAGGTAGCGCAGCTGATGCAGCTCCATAGTCAATGATGCTAGATCCAAGCAGTATCAGCTGTTGTACTTCTAGGGCCGATGGTCCGACGATGGACGCATGACCGAGATGAGCATGCCCCGACAGATCGCCGAGCTCTACCTGGACTGCTGGCGACGGAAGGACTTCGGGCCCCTGCGGCCGTACATCGCCGACGACGTGACGTTCGACGGCGTCTTCGGTTCGACCCGCGGCACCGACGACTTCCTGGCCGGGCTCGCCGGCATGGCCGCCGGGACGCGCGAGGTGACGCTGGTGAAACGGCTCGCCGACGAGACGGATGTCATCACGTGGTTCGACCTCACCATGGGCGCAGCGCCCGCGACGCCGACCGTCAACTGGACCCACGTCGAGAACGGGCTGATCACCGCCGCGCGGGCGGTGTTCGATCCCCGGGGGATCCTCGCGGCGGGATAGTCGCACGAGATGGTGCGACACATCGGTAGGTCACGTGAATCCGTGCGAGTAGGCGGTCACCCGCGCACGACCTCGATGCCCGCCGCGGCCATCTCGGCCAGTGCAGCGGAGGTGGACTCGGGCGCGACGCCGGCGGTGTAGTCCGCGAGCACCCTGACCGTCAACCCCGCGCGGGCGGCGTCCAGCGCGGTGGCCCGGACGCAGTAGTCGGTGGCGATCCCCACGACGTCGACCGACGTGATCGCGTGGGCCGCCAGCCAGTCGGCGAGCCCGACACCGTCGTCATCGCCCTCGAAGCCCGAGTACGCGGCGGAGTAGCGCCCCTTGGAGAACACCGCGGTGCCCTCCGGCAGCGTGAGCGCGGGATGGAAGTCGGCGCCCGGTGTGCCGACGCGGCAGTGCGGCGGCCACGAGTCCACGAAGTCCGGGGTGGAAGAGAAGTGCGCGCCCGGGGCGATGTGCCAGTCGCGGGTCGCCACGACCGTCGGATACTGCGTCGCCAGCCCGGTGACGGCCGCCGCGACCGCGGTGCCCCCCGCCACCGCGAGCGACCCGCCCTCGCAGAAGTCGTTCTGCACGTCGACGACGATCAGCGCCCTCATGCCGGCCCCTCGTATCGCGTCGGCACCGCGGGCTCGCCGTGCGAGAGGCCGAGGCCCTCCCAGGGGAGCGATACCAGCGCCGATCGCAGTTGCTCGCGGGCTGCCTCCAGGGTGGGTAGGTCTGCCACCCGCTCGCCCCCGCGGACCAGTGGGATCTGCAGCGGCCTGGCGGTCAGGTGCCCCCGCACCGTCGGCTGCGTGCCACGCGGGGTGAGCACCTCCTCGACGATCGTGCCGGTGGCGCGCGCCAGTCGCACGGCGCGCTTCTCGCCGCCGTGCGTCTCCTTGTGCGAGCTGCGCTTGGCGACGGGCACCCCGTCGACCTCCACGAGCTTGTACACCATCCCTGCGGTCGGTGCGCCCGAGCCGGTGACCAGGGAGGTCCCGACGCCGTACACGTCGATCGGCTCCGCGCGCAGCGCGCCGATCGCGTACTCGTCGAGATCGCCGGAGACCACGATCTTCGTCCCGGTCGCGCCGAGGGAGTCCAGCTGTGCCCGGACCTGCCGGGTGATGATGCCCAGATCCCCGGAGTCGATCCGCACGCCGCCCAGCGCCGGCCCCGCCACCTTGACGGCGCGGTTGACACCCTCGGTGATGTCGTATGTGTCGACGAGCAGCGTGGTGGCCGGGCCCTGCGCGGCGACCTGCGCGGCGAAGGCGGCCTCCTCGTCGGGGCCGTCGGGCCCCGTGTGGAGCAGGGTGAACGCGTGCGCCGCAGTACCGCCGGACGGGACTCCGAAGGTGCGGGCCGCCTCGAGGTTCGAGGTGCTGGTGAAGCCGGCGAGGTAGGCGGCGCGGGAGGCGGCGACGGCTGCGCGCTCGTGCGTGCGGCGGGTCCCCATCTCGATCAGCGGCCGGCCCGCGGCGGCCGAGACCATCCGCGCGGCCGCGGCGGCGACCGCGCTGTCGTGGTTGAGGATCGACAGCACCAGGGTCTCGAGCAGCACCGCCTCGGCGAACGTGCCGCGCACCGTCAGGATCGGCGACCCGGGGAAGTACAGGTCGCCCTCGCGGTAGCCGTCGATGTCGCCGCTGAACCGATAATCGGCCAGCCAGTCGAGGGTCTCGGCGTCGAGGAACGTGGCGACCGCGGCCAGCTCGTCCGCGCCGAACGTGAACCGCTCGAGCGCGTCCAACACGCGCCCGGTCCCCGCCACCACGCCGTACCGCCGGCCGTCGGGCAGACGCCGAGCGAACACCTCGAAGACGCACGGCTTGTCCGCGGTCCCGTCGCGCAGCGCCGCTGCGAGCATCGTGAGCTCGTAGTGGTCGGTGAGCAGTCCGGTGCCTCCGGGTTCCGCGCCGCCGGGGGACGGGTGGAACGGGGCTTTTTTGTCGGAGGTCACACTGGGTACCCTAGAACCATGAGCAATCGGGGCGAAGCCGTGCCGGGCTCGGGCAGCGGCGGACCGGGTGGTCCCAAGGCCACACCGGGCTCGGCAGCACTGCTCGAGCGCGACGAGGACCAGTCGACAGACAAGCCGTGGCAGACCGTGGTCTGGGACGACCCTGTCAACCTCATGTCGTACGTGACGTTCGTGTTCCGCAAGCTCTTCGGGTTCAGCACTTCCAAGGCCAAGGAACTGATGATGCAGGTGCACACGGAGGGCCGGGCGGTGGTGTCCACCGGCGACCGCGACAAGGTCGAGGGCGACGTTCGCAAGCTGCATGCTGCCGGCCTGTGGGCCACGATGCAGCGCGACTCATAGCGTGCGTAACTGGTCGGTCAAGCGCGGCGGCGACGGCCCCCGCTACGCCTCCAAGATGGATGCCGACGAGGTCGGCCTCGTCCGCTCTCTCACCACGTCCATGATCGAGCTCCTCGACGAGCGCGAGTCGTCGGCACCGCACGACGAGCTCGCCGAGCTCACCGGGCTGCGGACGGGCCACCCGGATCCGCCCACCGAGGGCGCCCTCGCCCGGCTGCTGCCCGACTTCTACCGCATCGACCAGGCGGGTCACGACGGTGTCGCGCCCGAGATCGCGTCCGACCTCAACGCCGCGCTGCGGTCCCTGAACGAGCCCGAGATCATCGACGCGAAGCGCGATGCGGCGCGTACCGTGCTCCGGACGCTGCCCGCCAAGTCGGGAGGGGTGTCGCTCACCCCGGCTGAGGCTGCGGACTGGCTGACATCGATCAACGATCTGCGGCTGGCGCTCGGCACGATGCTGGGGATCACCGCCGACCAGCCCGACGGGCCGCCCTCGAAGGGCCCCGCGCGCGCCGCGCACGTCGACATCTACCACTGGCTGTCGGCGATGCTGGACGTGCTGGTCAGTGTCATGCTCGACCACACCGCGGACTGAGGGTGGATTCCGCTCACGCGTGAGCGGAATCCGCCGGGGCGGAATAGGGGCCCCGACGGTCGTGTTGGCCAGGTCGGTGGTACGCGATGCGGAGGTGGCGATGCTGACGATCCGGCGAGAGCTGGCGGACGCGATGATCGCGCACGCGCGCCGTGACCATCCCGACGAGGCATGTGGTGTGATCGCCGGCCCCGAGGGCTCGGACCGCCCCGAACGGTTCATCGAGATGCTCAACGCGGAGCGGTCGCCCACCTTCTACCGGTTCGACTCGGGGGAGCAGCTTGCGGTGTGGCGCGATATGGACGCCCGCGACGAGGAGCCGGTGGTGATCTACCACTCGCACACCGCGACCGAGGCGTACCCGTCGCGCACCGACATCAGCTTCGCGTCCGAGCCCGCCGCGCACTACGTGCTGATATCCACGCGTGACCCCGACACCGCCGAGCTGCGCAGCTACCGCATCGTCGAGGGTGTCGTGACCGAAGAAGACGTCCAGATCCAGCCCAGCTAGAGGAGAACCGATGCCCGTCACCGTGTCCGTCCCCACCATCCTGCGTCCGTACACGGGCGGCGAGAAGCGCGTGCCCGCGGCAGGCGCGACGCTCGGCGCCGTCATCGACGATCTCGAGACCCGGCACGCCGGCCTCAAGGAGCGCCTGATCGCCGACGGCAAGCTGCACCGCTTCGTCAACGTGTACGTCGACGACGAGGACGTGCGGTTCTCGGGCGGACTCGACACCGTCGTCGCCGACGGTGGATCCGTGACGATCCTGCCGGCCGTCGCGGGCGGGTAGGCGCGTGGCGCGGTTCGATTCGCTGCTCGCCTCGCTCGGCGGAACGCCGCTGGTGGGACTGCCGCACCTCTCACCCCGTTGGGACGACGGCGTGGGGCAGGACGGCGTGGGGCAGGACGGCGTGGGGCAGGACGGCGTGGGGAAGGACGGCGTGGGGAAGGACGGGGCCGCCGTCCCGCACGCGCGGTTGTGGGCCAAGCTCGAGGACCGCAACCCGACCGGATCCATCAAGGACCGCCCGGCGCTGCGGATGATCGAGGAGGCCGAGCGCGACGGCCGGCTGCGGCCGGGTGCCACGATCCTCGAGCCCACCTCCGGCAACACCGGCATCAGCCTGGCGATGGCCGCGAAGCTCAAGGGCTACCACCTGATCTGCGTGATGCCGGAGAACACCAGCGCCGAGCGACGTCAGCTCCTGACGATGTACGGCGCCGAGATCATTCCGAGCCCGGCCGCCGGCGGCTCCAACCGTGCCGTGGCCGAGGCCAAGAAGCTCGCGGCTGCGCATCCGGACTGGGTGATGCTGTACCAGTACGGCAACCCCGCGAACGCGGCGGCGCACTACGACGGCACCGGACCCGAGCTCCTCGCCGACCTGCCGGAGATCACCCACTTCGTGGCGGGCCTCGGCACCACCGGCACGCTCATGGGCACCGGGCGCTACCTGCGCGAACACGTACCCGGCATCGTCGTGATCGCCGCCGAGCCGCGGTACGGCGAGCTCGTGTACGGGCTGCGCAATCTGGACGAGGGCTTCGTGCCCGAGCTGTACGACGAGTCGGTGCTCACCACGCGGTACTCGGTCGGCGCGTACGACGCGGTGCGGCGGATGCGGCAGCTGATCGACACCGAGGGGATCTTCGCCGGGGTCTCGACCGGAGGTGTCGTGCACGCGGCGCTGGCCGCGGCGAACAAGGCGATCCGGGCCGGGGAGCGCGCCGACGTGGCCTTCGTCGTCGCCGACGCCGGGTGGAAGTATCTGTCGACCGGCGCGTACGACGGTACCGTGGAAGACGCGGAGGAGGCCCTCGACGGCCAGCTCTGGGCCTGAGCCGCACCGAGCGAGAGAAGGCGCCCTCGATGAGCATCCAACAGAGTCCGCGACCGGCGACACCGTCGTCGGGCCGCCCGGGGCTGGTCGCCGTCCGGACGGCCCTGGTGACCTCCGTCCTGTTCGTGGCCGCGCTCTGGTTGATCGAGGGGATCAACGTCCTCGATCACAACGGCCTCGACAGCTGGGGCATCGTGCCGAGAAACACCGACGGTCTGCGCGGCATCGCGTTCGCACCGCTGCTGCACGCCGGGTGGGGGCACCTCATGGCGAACTCGGTGCCGGCGCTGGTCCTCGGATTCGTGGGCCTGGTCGCGGGCGCTGCCCGGTTCCTCTCCGCGACGGTCCTCGTGTGGGTGGTCTCCGGTATCGGCGTGTGGCTGACCGGAGGCTCGAACACCGTCGTGATCGGATTGTCCGGCGTGCTGTTCGGCTGGATGACGTACGTGGTGCTGCGCGGGTTCCTCAGCCGCGATCTGCTCTGGTCGCTGGTCGGCGTGGTGTTGCTGGTGCTCTACGGTGGCATGCTGTGGGGAGTCATCCCAGGTCAGGTGGGTATCTCGTGGCAGGCCCATCTGTGGGGCGCGATCGGCGGCGTGCTCGCCGCGGTGCTCCTGCGGCGCCGTCGGCCGGTCGAGCGCGCGAGTGCCTTGCCCGACATCCGCTGAGTTGACGCGATCGCCCACAGACGATGCGTGATCTGGCAGCATAGGCGACATGCGTCTGGAGATACTCGGGTGTTCCGGCAGTGTCGGCGGACCCGGTGCTGCATGTTCCGGGTATCTCCTCCAGGCGGACGGGCACGAGCCCGTGGTGATGGACTTCGGGCCCGGTGTCCTCGGGCAGCTGCAGGCGCTGGTCGACCCCAACTCCGTGACCGTCATGCTGTCGCACCTGCATGCCGATCACTGCCTCGACATGCCGTCGCTGCTGGTGTGGCGGAGGTATGCGCCGGTCCCCGCAGTCGGGCACGCGCCGCTCTACGGGCCCGTGGACACCGTCGAGCGCATCGGCCGCGCGTCCGCCGAGACCGCGACGATGTTCGACGACATCTCCGACACCTTCGACTTCACGCCGTGGCAGGAAGGGGTCGACTTCGAGATCGGCGGGTTCTCCGTACGGCCTTTTCGCATGTACCACCCGCCGGAGTCGTATGGGCTGCGGATCACGTCACCGTCGGGCGGCGTACTGGCGTTCAGCGGCGACACGGGTGTCTGCGACAACCTCGTCGAGGTGGCGCGGGACGCAGACCTCTTCCTGGCCGAGTCCAGCTGGACCCATGACCCCGAGAACCGGCCCGCCGGCGTGCACATCTCGGGCTACGAGGCGGGGGAGGCGGCGGCGAAGGCCGGCGCGAAGCGCCTTCTACTGACGCACATCCCACCGTGGACCGACCGCGATACCATGATCGCCGAGGCCCGGTCGAGCTTCGACGGGCCGGTCGATGCGGTGCGCGGAGGCGACCGGTTCGACTTCTGAGCGCGACGGTGCCGGATCCTCCGGCTGCGCCGGACCCGACACCGTAGGGTGGGAGCGTGAGTAGACGCGCAGACGGCAGGGCCGACGACGAACTCCGTCCCGTGAGCATCGTCCGCGGATTCACCCAGAATCCGGCGGGCTCGGTGCTGGTCGAGTTCGGCAACACCAAGGTGCTGTGCACCGCGAGCGTCGAGTTGGGCGTGCCGTCGTGGCGGCGCGGCTCCGGGCTCGGCTGGCTGACCGCGGAGTACGCGATGCTGCCGGGCGCGACGCACGAGCGGTCGCGGCGCGAGTCCACGAAGGGCAAGATCTCGGGGCGCACGCACGAGATCTCCCGGTTGGTCGGCCGGTCGCTGCGCGCCTGCATCGACCTCGCGGCGCTCGGCGAGAACACCATCGCCATCGACTGCGACGTACTGCAGGCCGACGGGGGCACGCGGACGGCGTCCATCACGGGCGCGTACGTCGCGCTGTGTGACGCCGTCACATACCTCGGCGCGGCCGGCAAGTTGAGCGACCCGCAGCCGATCTCGTGCGGGATCGCCGCGATCTCGGTGGGCGTGGTCGACGGCCGCGTGCGCCTCGACCTGCCGTACGAGGAGGACTCGCGCGCCGAGGTGGACATGAACGTGGTGGCCACCGACACGGGCACCCTGGTGGAGATCCAGGGAACCGGCGAGGGCGCGACGTTCGCGCGCACCACCTTCGACTGGATGCTCGACACCGCGCTCGCAGGCTGCGAGAAGTTGTTCGCCGTGCAGAAGGAGGCGCTCGCTGCGCCGTACCCCGGCGTGCTCCCCGAGTCGGACGGTGACGCCAAGAAGAAGTTCGGGTCCTAGGGCGGTGGCCCAGGTCCTGCTGGCATCGCGCAACGCGAAAAAGCTGCGTGAGCTGCGTGCCGTGGTCGAGCGTGCCGGGATCGTCGGGCTCGAAGTGGTCGGGCTCGACGACCTGCCCCCGTTCGAGGAGCTTCCCGAGGACGCGCCCGACTTCGCCGGCAACGCGCTGATCAAGGCGCGTCAGGGCTTCGCGATGACGGGGTTGCCCTGCCTCGCCGACGATTCCGGCATCTGCGTGGACGCCTTGAACGGTATGCCGGGGCTGCTGTCCGCGCGCTGGTCCGGACGGCACGGCGACGACCAGGCCAACCTGAGGCTGCTACTCGACCAGCTCTCCGATGTCCCCGACGCGCGGCGCGGGGCCCATTTCCTGTCGGTGTGCGCCCTCGTCGGCGACCCCGGTCGCGTGCCGGGCGGTGCCGTCACCGTCGAGGGCGTGTGGCGGGGGACGCTGCTGCGTGCGCCGCGGGGCGACGGTGGCTTCGGGTACGACCCGATCTTTCTGCCGGACGGTGCCGGGGCCGACGGTGCCGGGGCCGCCCGTCTGACGGCCGCCGAGATGACGCCGGAGGCCAAGAACGCCGTGAGCCACCGGGCCCGGGCGCTCGCGCAACTGGTGGAGCCGCTCCGCGCCCTGGCCGGATGAGGCGCTGTCCGGGTGGGATCGCGGTCTGGATCACATCGCACTCCTGAACGGGCCGGTTCGCCCGAATGCGGTCGGGCATACCGCGCGGGATCACGGATTCCGCAAAGTCCTCCGCTAATGTGGCGCCGTGGAACGTCGGTCATCTGGTCTCGGGATGGGGCGCGCGCTGCTCTCGGTGCTCGCTGTCATCGTGCTGGGCGTGACCGGATTCGCCTGGTGGAGCACAGGTCTGGTGGTCGGCGGCTTCAATGTGTCGGCCGCGCTCGCGGACCCGAAATTCGCGAAGTCTACCGGTGGTGCGACCAACATCCTGGTGATGGGCCTCGACACCCGAAAAGACCAGGACGGCAACCAGCTGCCCGAGGACGTGCTCGCGCAGCTGCACGCCGGCGACGGCAACGAGGGCGGTTACAACACCAACACCCTGATCCTGGTGCACGTCCCCGCCGACGGTAAGGACATCAAGGCGTTCTCGATCCCCCGCGACGACTACGTGCGTGTCTCCAACATCCAGGGGTACACCCACGCCAAGATCAAGGAGGCGTACGGCCTGAAGAAGGCCGAGGTCGAGGACCAGCTGGTGGCCCAGGGGATGACCGACCGCAAGGAGATCGAGACCGAGAGCCGCGAGGCGGCACGTAAAGAGTCCATCGCCACCGTCGAGTCCCTGGTCGGGGTGCCGATCGACCACTTCATCGAGGTCAGCCTGGTGGGCTTCTACGACCTCGCGAAGGCGCTGGGTGGCGTCGAGGTGTGCCTGAAGCACCGTGTGCACGACAGCTATTCGGGCGCGAACTTCCCCGCCGGGCGGCAGCATCTCAACGCATCGCAGGCGCTGGCCTTCGTGCGGCAACGGCACGGCCTGGACAACGGCGACCTCGACCGCACCCATCGGCAGCAGGCGTTCATCGCGTCCGTCGCGCTGTCGCTGCAGCAGCAGGGCGTGTTCAGCAACATCAACCAGCTGCGCAACATGATCGCGGTGGCGCAGAAGGACATCGTGATCTCGTCCGGGTGGGATGTCGAGGCGTTCGCGCAGCAGATCGGCGACATCGCCGGGACCAATCTGACGTTCACCACGCTCCCCGTGAAGGCCTACGGGGTGGTGGACGAGCAGGACGTGAACATCATCGACCCCGCCCTGATCCGCGCGACGGTGCAGAAGGCGTTCGGACAGTCGATCCCCGACGACGGCACGTACACGGATGACGATGCGTCGTCCGACGTGTCGCCCGTGGCGGCTGCGGCCGCGCTGCCTGGCCAGACGTCCGCACCGCACGCCGCGAGCCCGACGGACTCGGGCTCGGGGTCGGATTCCGGCTCGGACTCGGGTTCCGACTCCGACTCGGGGTCGGATTCGGGACCCTCGCCCGATGCGGGCAGTGTCGTGCGCGGCGGACAGGTGCCCTGCGTCGATTGACCGGCGCGGTAGGCGTCCATTCGACCGAGAGTGCCCGGAACACGCTGCTGAGCATTGTGTTCCGACAGATGCGGCGGCGTGATTCACTAGGGTATGGGATTCTTCTTTCGTAAGTCCGAGTCGTTCGGGCCGTTCCGGTTCACCCTGTCCAAGTCGGGCCTGTCCAGCAGCGTGAAGATCGGGAACACCCGCTTCACGAGGCGCGCGGACGGCCACACGACCAAGACGACGAAGCTGGGCAAGGGCACGTACCTGACCCGCCGCAACTGACGCCGTCCGTCGCCGGCATTGGCGCCGACCGGCGCACTAGATCCCGTCGTGATGTCGAGAACCGCACAGGATCCGGATCTCCCCACGCGATCCCGTGTGGTTCTCCGCACCAGGTGTGGCTTTCCGGATGTCCTGAGGTCAGCGGCGGCGGAGTCGCAGCGCAGCGGCGATCGCGCATCCGGACACCGTCGCCATGTACGTCCCAAAGGTTCCCGAACGGTTGCTGTGCTGGTGCGCCCGGGGGGACTCGAACCCCCACGTCCGTAGACACTGGAACCTAAATCCAGCGCGTCTGCCAATTCCGCCACGAGCGCTCGTACCGCAGGTCAGCCTACCTGCGGCGTGGACCACACGGCAGGGACGGGTACCGTTTAGGCGTGAGTTCCCCCCGCCAGCACCGTCCCGCCGTGATCCTCTTCGTGGTGATCGCGGCGATCGTGTGTCTGCTGATGGGCTGGTGGCAGTGGGACCGCTACCAGTCGTCGTCGGGAACGGGGCAGAATCTCGGGTACGCGCTGCAGTGGCCGCTGTTCGCCGTCGCCTGCATCTGGGGCTACCGCCGGTTCGTCCAGCTCGAGGCCGAACAGGCCGAGGAGGACGCCGTCCTCGCTGCGCACGCCGATCCAGAGACGGACCACGATGCCGCGGACGTCGCGACTCCCGCCCCGTCGGCGGTCGCCGACGACGCAGCGGTCAGGCGCGTCGCGATGCGCCGCGCACAGGCGCCGCTCAGCGAGATCCCCGCGGACTTCCTCCCTGGACGGGCGGCGCCGTCGGCGCCCGCCGATCCGGACCGCGGAGACGAGACCCAGGACGACTACAACCGGATGCTCGCCGAGCTGGCGGCGAGCGACGCACGTCAGGAGCGACAACGTTGACTCAGACCACTATCACGCCCGAGCAGCTGGCGCAGAAGAAGCGGAAGCGGGTGCGCGGTTCGTTCGGCCGCTACCGGTTCATGGCCTACTTCACCGGCGTGTTCCTGCTTCTGCTCACGGTCGAGGTGATCTACACGTACCTGATCATCGCGCACTCGTCGGACGCGCCGAAGTGGTTCTGGTATGTCTACGCGATCCACGGCTGGGGCTACATCGTGTACCTGCTCGTGACCGTCGACCTGGGGCTCAAGGCGCGCTGGAGGCCGATCCGGTTCCTGCTCACGCTGATCGCGGGCACCATTCCGTTCGCCTCGTTCTACTACGAGCACATCAACGCCCGGGAGATCCGGCAGCAGTTCGACTTCTGAGCATCAGCGAAGGCCCCGTCCGACGGACGGGGCCTTCGCTGTGCGCGGCTACGCGGCTGTCAGGCGAGCTGGGTGCGCAGGCTTTCGACCTCGGCATCCTTCTCGGCTTCGAGCGCGACGATCGCCGCCACTGCGGCCAGCACCTCGTCCACGCGGTGCGGCGGGATGACGATGGCGCCGTCACCGTCGCAGGCGACGATGTCGCCGGGGTTGACGACCACCCCGCCGATCGCGACGGGTTCGCCGATCGCGCCGGGGCCGTTCTTGAAGGGCCCGGCCGGTGTCAGCCCGCGGGCGAACACCGGGAACCCGAGGCTCTCGATGATGTCGCGGTCTCGGACGTAGCCGTCGACGACCGCGCCGACCGCGCCGAAGACGTCGAATCGCTGGGCGAGATTGTCGCCGATGATCGCCCGGCCGTCGTAGCCGAAGGCATTGATCACCATGATGTCGCCGGGTCGGATGTGGTCGAGCGCGGCGATGACCGCCTTGTTGTCGCCGGCGACGGTGAGGACCGGCAGTGCCGTACCGACGGCCTTGGCGCCGGGCCAGATCGGCGCGATGCCACCGTCGAGGATGTTGAGCCGGTCCAGGGCGTCGCCCAGGTTGGCCACGGAGTGGGCTCGGAGCTGCTCGAGCACCGATTCGTCCGGTCGGTCCCAACCAGCGGTCACGCGGACGTTGTCTGTGGTCATTCGTGCTCTCCTCGACGATGGGTAGAAGTAAGAATCCGTTCGCACTTCGGTGACCCAGTGTGCGCCGTGTCGCGGTTGCGCGCAAGCGTCGCTCGACGACGAACGCGCGGGCGACACCACGGCTGACGTGCCGATTCTTTACTCGATGCATAGACGTTAGGGGCCCTCCAGGCGGCTCGACGGAACCCCTTGACGGACCTAAAGTGTGACGATATTCTCATTTGAGATTCACCTCGCACCAGACTCGTAGTGCCTCCCGCGAGCTCCGGTCGTCCCCCTGTCGAACAGCCACAGAGCGCGTCCACACGGCGCACGCTGTTGTTGCAGTCTCGATCGCCGGATCCGAACCCCTGAGAGAAGACCAATGACTGCTCCGGAACGCCTCGACACGGCCGAGGTCAAGATCATCACCGCGGACGGCTCCGTCGTCCGAAGAGCCACGCTTGCGGGTACGGTCGGCTCGTTCGTCGAGTGGTACGACTACGGCGTATACGGCCTGCTCACCACGTATCTCGCCATCAGCCTCATGGGCGGAGCCTCGGCCAGCGGGTTGCTCGCCACCAACGTGGGCTTCCTCGTGAGCTTCATCGCGCGCCCGTTCGGCAGCGTCATCTGCGGCTACCTCGGCGACCGACTCGGTCGTCGATCGCTGCTGGCCGCCCTGCTGTTGCTGATCTCCGGTTCGACGGCCGCCACCGGCCTCATCCCCTCCAGTGCGGCGATCGGGGTCGCCGCCCCGATCCTCCTCATCGCGCTCCGCATCCTGCAGGGCGTCTCCGCGGGGGGCGAGGTCGCCGGCGCGATGTCCTTCGTCGGCGAATACGCCCACAACGCCCGGCGCAACTTCGCGATGAGCTTCATCGCGGTCGGCTCGTTCGCCGCGCTCCTGTTCGGCAGTGCGTTCTCGGCGGTCCTCATCACCGCCCTCGGTGACAAGGGCATGACCGCGTGGGCGTGGCGCATCCCGTTCCTCCTGGCGGCGCCGCTCGGCTACATCGGCTTCTACATCCGCCGGAAGATGGAGGAGACGCCGTATTTCGAGGCGCTGCGCACGCGAAACATCGTCCAGCGAAACCCCCTCGCGGCGGTGTTCACGTCGAAGCGGCACCTCAAGGCGATCGCGATCACCATCTTCCTGCCCGCGCTCAACGGACCCGGGTACTACCTGCTGTTCGCGTACATGCCCACATACCTGAAGACCTCGCTCGGCGCCGAGCACAACTTCACGATGGTCCAGGCGTTCGTCGTCACGGGGTTCAGCCTCGTGTGCATCATCATCGCGATCCCCCTGATGGCGCGACTGTCGGACCGCATCGGACGCCGGCCGGTCCTCGCGATCTCGTCGATCGCCGTCGCCGTCGTCTCGTTCCCGATGTTCCTGCTCATCACCACCGGCAGGTTCTGGCTCGCTTGTCTCGGTACGAGCGTGCTCGCGATCGCATTCGCCGGCCACGCAGCGGTGGTGCACACCGTCCTCACCGAGATGTTCCCGACGACGGTGCGGTACAGCGCCTACAGCATCGGCTTCAGCATCTCGACGATCATCTTCGGCGGCAGCGCGCCCCTGGTGATGACGGCCATCATCCACGCCACCGGGAGCAGTCTGGTTCCTGCCTTCGCGTCCGTGATCACCGCGATAATGACACTCGTCACGCTGGCCTTCGTGAAGGAACGCAAGGGCATGCCGCTCGAGTCCTACTGACCGTTCCACACCACCTGACCCGTTCCACACGACATCATCCGGGAGAGATCATGGGAATCAACTCAGTCGCCGTCGTCGCAGATCTCGGCGAGAGCTTCGGCAACTACACGATCGGCGACGACGCCGCGCTGCTGGGACTCGTCACCGCGTCCAACATCGCCTGTGGTTTCCACGCCGGAGATCCGCGGGTCATGGACGCGACGGTCGCCGAATGCGTCGCCCGCGGAATCGAACTCGGCGCACACCCCGGCTACCCCGATCTCGTCGGGTTCGGTCGGCGTCTGATCGAGGCGAGCGAGGAAGAGATCCGCACCGACGTGATCTACCAGATCGGCGCGCTCGACGCGTTCGCCCGCATCCACGGCGGCAAGATCAGCCACGTCGCACCCCACGGCCGGATGGGCAGCATCGCCCAGTCCGACGCCAAGCACGCTCGCGCGATCACCGATGCGGTCGCCGCCTACGACCCGTCGTACATCGTCATCTGCCAGCGGGGCCTGCTGGCAGCGGAGGCGCAGAAGCGCGGCCTCGCGGTCGGATACGTGTTCCTGGCCGACCGTGGATACGGCGACGACGGCATGCCGGTGCCTCGCTCGCACGAGGGCGGCCTCATCTACGACCCGGAGCTCATCGGCGAACGCTCGGTGCAGGTGGTCACCGAGGGCACGGTCCGTACCGTCGGCGGGAATGTGGTGCCGCTGGGGCACGACGCCGATGTGCTGCTCCTGCACGGTGACCACCCGACTGTTCTGGCGAACGGCACCGCGCTGCGGGCCGCACTCGGCGACGCCGGCGTCCGCGTCACCGGACTGCAGGATGTCCTCGCCGAGAAGGCCGCCGCCGCCGTCAGCCACTGAGGGGCGGATCGACGATGACATCGAATCCACGATGAAGGCGAATCCTGTGCCGATCGCCGTCGAGTCGTACGGCGACTCGGCGGTGATGGTCACCGTCGACCACGACCGTCCGGCGACCCGCCGAGCCGGAATCGTCGACTTCCGTGCTCGGTTCCTCGCCCGTCGGCCGCCGGGCGTACTCGACGTGATCTCGGGGCTGGAATCGCTGCTCGTCGAGTACGACCCCCTGGTCACCGGTCCGGGGCACATCGAGTACGCCGCCCGGCTGATCGACGACCTGCCGCCGGAGCCGCGATCGAGCGGCGCTCCCGCGCCCGCCCGGTTCCGGATCCCCGTCGTCTTCGACGCCGAGACCGGACCCGACCTCGCGAACGTCGCCGACGAACTCGGGCTGACGACCGCTGAAGTCATCGACACGATGGTCTCCTCGACCTTCACCATCGCGTTGCTGGGCGCGGCGACGGCGCCGATGATGGACGGCCTGGCGGTGCCGAAGCCCGTGCGTCGCAGGGCCGAACCCCGCACCGACGTCGTCCCCGGCTCGATCATGATCGCCGGAACCAACGCCATCATCCAGCCGTTCCCCGGCCCTACCGGGTGGCGAGTGGTGGGGCGGACGCCGCACGTCATCGTGGACATCACCCGCAGCCGCCCGATGTCGTATTCGACGGGCGATGTGGTCCGCTTCGTCCCGATCACCGCCGACGAGGCACTCGCGCTCGACGGCACCTTCCTGCTGCCCGAGGGGGGCGACGCGTGAGTCCGATCGAACTCCGGGTCACCGCCGCCGGGTGGCTCTCGACGTTCCAGGACCTCGGCCGAGCCGACACCGAGCGGCTCGGCGTCCCGACCGGCGGCGCCGCCGACCAGTACTCCGCAACGGTGGCCAACCTACTGGTGGGGAACGCCCGTGGCGCCACGCTGATCGAGAGCCTCGGGGGCGAGTTCGCATTCGTGCCCGACGCCGCCGTCCTGGTAGCCGTGACCGGGGCACCTGCACGGGTCACCGTGGCAGACGCCCCCGTCGACGGCTGGGCACCCGTCGTGGTGCCCGCCGGACATGAACTGCGGGTCCGTGACATCCGCGTCGGCGCCCGCATCTACGTCGCGGTCAACGGCGCGCTGGTGGCGGAGACGTTCCTCGGCAGCTCGGCACCAGACGCTCGAATGGGATTCGAGCAGAAGGTGATCCGCGGCGCCGTGCTATCCGTGCGTTCGCGGTTCCGGACCTTTCCCCGGTACTCCTTCGGCCATCCGCTGTTCCGGTTGCGGACGCCCCGCCTCCGACTCGCGGAGGGGCCCTGGGACATCGACGTGGTGGAGAGTCGGGCAACGAACACGGTGCCCGGGCTCAGAGACCTCATCGCGGAGTCGACGTACACGGTGACCGACCGCTCGAACCACGTGGGCCTGCGGCTGAGCGGACCGGTACTGCACCCCGACGGCGACGCGGAGATCGTCTCGCACGGCGTGCCGATCGGGGCCCTGGAGATCCCGCATGCCGACGAGTTGATCGTGCTCGGTCGCTACCGCAGCCTGACGGCCGGGTATCCGATCGTCGGGTTCGCGTCCCGCGCATCGCTCTCCCTGCTCGGGCAGGCCGGACCGGGTCGCGAGCTCAGGTTCCGATGGGTCGATCGCGAAGCGGCGGTGCGGAGGCACGCACAGCGCGAAAGGGAACTCCTCGCGCTCGAGCGGACCGCCGGTGCCGCTTTCGAAGCCCGGGGATTCACCCCGGGCCCACTACCCGGATCACGTACGACGAAGGAAAGCGAACGGTGACCACCTTGGACGGAAAGACCTCGGCTGGAAAGGGTTTGGCCGGTAAGATCGCCCTCGTCACAGGGGCGGGGAGCGGCATGGGGCTCGAGACGGCGCGCGCACTCGCGGGCGACGGGGCCACGGTGGTCCTCGTGGGCCGCCGTCAGGACGCACTCGACGCGGTCCGGACAGCCATCGCCGCCGACGGCGGGACCGCTCACGCCCGCGCCGCAGACATCACCGACGGCGCCGATGTGGAGCGCGTGATCGACTGGGTCCACCGGGAACTCGGACCTGTCGACATCCTGATCAACAACGCGGGCAGCGCGTCCACCGTGCCCAACCCGCTGTGGATGCCGATGGACGAATGGCGCCAGGTTCTGGAGGTCAACCTCACGGCGGTCTTCCGGCTCACGCAGGCGGTGCTCCCCGACATGCTCGACAGGCAGACCGGCACCGTGGTCACCGTCTCGTCGCTCGCCGCGGTGACTCCGAACCTGCTCGGCGGGGCCGCCTACGGTGCCGCGAAGGCCGGTGTCCGCAACTTCATGAGCTTCCTGCATACGACGTTCCGCAACCAGGGGTTGCGGGCGATCACCGTGCTGCCGGGGGAGGCGGACACTCCGATCCTCGACTCCCGGTCGCGGCCACCGACGCCCGCCGAGCGAGCGAACATGCTGCAGCCGGAAGATGTCGCCGACGCCATCCGACTCGCGGTGACGCTGCCGCAGCGGATCGCACTCCAGGAGATCGTGGTCGCCCCCACCCGGCAGCGCGACGTATCCCTCGACCTCGATGTCGCCCGCTGGGTCGGAGCGCCCGAGAACAAGCTGCCGCAGGCATAACGAAACCGACGAATACCTAAGGAACGCAATGACACTCACCACGAATGCCGCGTTGGACGTCGCACCGTCGGCAGCCGTTGCGCGCGTCGTCGCCGCCTCGCGCCGTGTGCAGCAGCCGCAGTCCTCGGGTGAGCTCGTGTCGCTCGCGATGGGGGAGCCCGACTTCGATACCCCTGAGCGGGTCACCGAAGCGGCGATCGCGTCGTTGCGCAGCGGCCGCACCCACTACTCGCCGCTGTACGGCGAGAACGATCTTCGCGAGGCCCTGGCCGAGCGGCTGAACGCGTCGGGTGCCGAGGGCGCCTCGGCCGCGGACGTCCTGATCACACAGGGCGGAACTGCGGGGCTCGCTGCGGCGATCCTGAGCATCGTCGACCCGGGGGACCGGGTCGTGATCCCCGACCCGACCTACTCGCTGTACGCCGACCTGGTGAGCATGGCGGGCGGGGTGACCGTGGGGGTGCCGCTTGCGGACGACCTGCACTGGGATCTCGAAGCACTGGCGGACGCTCTCAGCGGGGCGAAGCTCTTCGTGTTCTGCAACCCGAGCAACCCGACGGGGATCGCCCACACTCGCGAGGAACTCGAGGCACTCGGTGCGATGCTGGACGGAACCGACACCGTGGTCATCTCCGACGAGGCGTACGCCAGTCTCACGTTCACCGACCGGCGGTTCACCTCGGCGGTCGAGATCGACGGCCTACGGCTGCGGACGATCTATTGCCAGACGTTCTCGAAGAGCTACGCGATGACCGGATGGCGGGTCGGATACCTGTGGGGCCCTAAGGCGCTCATCAGCGCGGCCGCACGGGTCCACAACACCTTCAACGGCTCGGTCAACACCTTCGTTCAGGACGCCGCGCTGGCCGCGGTACAGACCTGCGACGCCGACATCGCTCGGATGCGCGACGCGTACCGCCGTCGGGGCGAGATCATGCGCGCCGGCCTCGCGGCGATCCCCGGCCTGACGCTCAGCGTCCCGGAGGGCGCGTTCTACCAGTTCCCCGGCTACGACCTCGACATGTCGTCCGCTCAGCTCGTCGCGCGGCTTCGCGAACACGGCGTGGCGGTGCGGCCTGGCGGCGAGTTCGGTGCGCACGGCGAACGGCACCTGCGGCTCTCGTACGCCGCAAGCGACGACGCGATCCGCACCGGCGTAGCGCGCCTCGCCGAGGGCCTTGCGGCACTACGCTCGTAGTCGCAACGGGCAGAGCTCACCACCTCAACGGGGCAGAGATATCGAGGAGGGTCGTGGTGCGTAGCGACACCGAACGGAACCGCAAACGGCTCATCAAGTCTGCGGGACATCTGGTCGCCCGCAAGGGCGCGGCGGTGAAGATGACGGATGTCGCCGAGCGCGCAGAGGTCTCGACGGCCACCGCATACCGCCACTTCTCGTCCGTCGACGAGATCCTCGCGGAGTTCCGATACAGCGTCGGGCTCAGCCTGCTCCAGTTCAGCCTGAAGCAGGAGACCCACGGTGTGGAGTTGCTCGCCACCGTCAGCCGGGAGTGGGTTCGCCTGGTCGTGAAGCACGGCACCGCGATGGTCCACACGCGGTCCCAGGAGGGCTACCTGGCCCGTCTCCGCTCGGGCGTCCGCTACCTGACGGTGCAGGCGGAGGCACTAGAGCGTCCGATCGCGGAGGCCGCAGCTGAGATGGGCCTGCCCGACCCCGGCGACGAAGGACTGTTCCTGTGGAACATCCTGTTCGATCCACGAGAGATC
This sequence comes from Tsukamurella soli, assembly GCF_039541155.1. Taxonomy (NCBI): domain Bacteria; kingdom Bacillati; phylum Actinomycetota; class Actinomycetes; order Mycobacteriales; family Tsukamurellaceae; genus Tsukamurella; species Tsukamurella soli. The sequence goes on along the minus strand of NZ_BAABFR010000011.1, from coordinate 10,885 downwards.
TTCGACCTCCTCGCGACCCTCGGGCTCACCGAAGACGACGTGGCGCGGCGGTTGACAGCGGCCCTGTGCGCCGCGATCGGAGGCTGGACGAACGAGCGCATCGATTAGACCGCTTACGCCTGTGGTCGCCTACTCGCGGAATGCGCGCGTAGGCGACCACAGGTGAGATCAGGATCGGTAGAGCGCCTCGACGTCGCCGGCGCGGTCGGCCATGATCACGTTGCGCTTGAGCTTCAGCGTCGGGGTGAGCAGGCCGTTCTCGACGGTGAAGTCGTCGGTCACCAGACGCCACTTACGCACCTGCTCGGCCTTGGACACCAGCGTGTTGGCGGTGGCGACGGCGGAGTCGATCTCGGCCCGCAGGTCGGCGTTCTCGGCGAGCTGCTCGACGGTGGTCGACGCCGCCAGTCCGTGAGCCGCCAGCCAGCCGGGCACAGCCTCCTCGTCCAGGGTGATCAGCGCGCCGACGAACGGCCGCCGGTCGCCGACCAGCATCGCCTGGGACACCAGCGGATTCTGCCGGATCGCGTCCTCGGTCCCGGCGGGCGCCACGTTCTTACCGGCCGCGGTCACCAGGATCTCCTTCTTGCGTCCGGTGATGGACAGGTATCCCTCGGCATCGAGTGTGCCCAGGTCCCCCGTGTGGAACCAGCTGTCCGCGAGGGCCTCGGCGGTGGCGTCGGGCAGCTTCCAATAGCCGGAGAACACCACCGGGCCGCGCAACAGCACCTCGCCGTCGTCGGCGATCGCCACCTCCTGGCCGGGCAGCGGCCGCCCGACGGTGCCGACCCGCTGCTCTCCCGGCGTGTTGCATGTGATGGCCGCGGTGGTCTCGGAGAGTCCGTAGCCCTCGTACACGGTCACGCCCGCGCCGCGGAAGAAATGCCCGAGCCGGGCTCCGAGTGGCGCGCCGCCGGACACCGCGCACCGGCACCGACCGCCGAGCACCTCCCGCAGCCTGGAGTACACGAGCCGGTCGAACACCAGGTACTTCGCCCGCAGGGCGATCGGCCGGCGACCGGTGTCGGCGGACTCGCTCCATGCGATCGCGGTGTCGACCGCAGCCTGGAACAGGCGGCCACGCCCCGAGTCCGCCGCCCGCTGGGCCATCGTGTTGTAGATCTTCTCGAACACCCGGGGCACGCTGAGTACGTACGACGGGTGCAGCTCGGCGAACAGGCCGGTCAAGTCGGACAGGTCGGCGGTGTGCGCCACCCGGATCCCGTAATGCAGCGTCGCCACCGACACCACCCGGGCGAAGATGTGCGCGAACGGCAGGAAGATCACCGTGGTGTCGCCGGGGGCCGCCATCTCGCTCAGGCCGACGTGGACCGCGTCGTACTCGGACAACAGGTTGTCGTGGGTCAGGACCACGCCCTTGGGCCGGCCCGTCGTTCCGGACGTGTACAGCAGCGTCGCCTCCGAGGCCGCCGTGACCTGCGCGACCCGCTTCGCGTACGCGGCATCCGGGACGGGCTCGCCGGCTCGGGTCAGGTCGGCGACCACGCCGGCGCCCTCGCCGTCGATCGTCAGCACCGGCACGCCCTGTGGCACGCCGGATCCGATGCGGTCGCGGGTCGCGGGGGTGTCGACGATCAGGATGGTCGCGCCCGAATCGATGAGGATGTGCCGCACCTGCTCGGGCGCCGACGACTCGTACACCGCCACCGTGGACCCGCCGATCGCCCAGTTCGCATAGTCGAGCTGTGCCCACTCGTAGCGGGTGGGGCTCATCAGCGCGATGCGCGTGCCCACCTCGACGCCGCGCGCCATGAGCCCCTTGCCGATCGCCACGATCTGCGCGTGGAACCGGGCGGCGGTCACGGGGTCCCACCCGGACGCCGACGGCCGCAGAAACAGCTCCCGCTCGGGCTCCTGAGTGGCGAGTGCCCGGAGCCGGGTGGTCAGGGTGTCCGACGGGGAATGGGCGCGGGTCGGGGGCGTGGACTCGATGCGCAAGCGTCCTCCTGCTGAGTGGGGCGGCGTGATAGTCATCGGGCCTTACGCTATCGGATCCGGGTCTGGCCAGCGGCGGAACCGTGCGGCAGGTTTCGCAACCACGGCTACCAGCGCATAAGCTGGGGACACGATGTCTGCAGATTCCGGTGCCGAGGGCACCCCACCCAGCGGGCCCTCCCACTACAGCGACGAGGCCCATATCCCCACCGACACGACTCAGCCCGATCAGATCACGTCCACCGACGCGTCCGACCAGGCTGCATCCGCCGGCGCGCCCGAGCCCGTCGTGGCCGACGCCCCGGCCGCCGAGGTCACCGCCGATGCCGAGGCCACCGCGGAGCCGGAGACGACTCCCGAGCCCGAGCCCACTCGTGCGCAGGAGGCACCCGAGGCGGCGCCCCCCGCACCTGAGGCGGCACCACCCGCGGCCATAACCGACGCGGCGGCGCCCGCGGTCGACGAGGCTGCGCCGGCACCGTCGGACTCCGACGGTGACCGGCCCGTCGCCGCTGGCGAGGATGCGTCTGCGGCGTCCGGCGACGCCGCCGGGCCGCAGGGCGAGACGTTCGCCGACCTCGGGATCGACGAGCGCGTGCTGCGCGCGCTGACCGAGGTGGGGTACGAGTCACCGTCGCCCATCCAGGCAGCCACCATCCCCGCCCTGCTCGACGGCAAGGACGTTGTCGGCCTCGCGCAGACCGGCACCGGCAAGACCGCGGCCTTCGCGGTCCCCGTGCTGTCGAAGATCGACCCCAAGGTGCGCAAGCCGCAGGCGCTGGTGCTGGCTCCCACGCGGGAGCTGGCGCTGCAGGTGGCGGAGGCGTTCAGCCGCTACTCGTCGCACATGCCCGACATCACGGTCCTGCCGATCTACGGCGGCCAGGCGTACGGCGTCCAGCTCAGCGGGCTGCGGCGCGGCGCACACATCATCGTGGGCACCCCCGGCCGCGTGATCGACCACCTGGAGAAGGGCACGCTCGATCTGAGCCACCTGGAGTACCTGGTGCTCGACGAGGCCGACGAGATGCTCACGATGGGCTTCCAGGAGGACGTCGAGCGGATCCTCGCCGACACCCCGGAGTTCAAGCAGGTGGCGCTGTTCTCGGCCACGATGCCGCCGGCGATCCGCAAGATCTCCAAGAAGTACCTGCACGACCCGGTCGAGGTCACCGTCAAGGCCAAGACCGCGACCGCCGCGAACATCACCCAGCGGTATATCCAGGTCGCGCACCAACGGAAGCTGGACGCGCTGACGCGGATGCTCGAGGTCGAGGACTTCGACGGGATGATCCTGTTCGTCCGCACCAAGCAGGCCACCGAGGAACTCGCGGAGAAGCTGCGGGCGCGCGGGCATGCGGCCGCCGCGATCAACGGCGACATAGTGCAGGCCCAGCGCGAACGAACGATCGGCCAGCTCAAGGACGGGGCGATCGACATCCTGGTCGCCACCGACGTCGCGGCCCGCGGTCTCGACGTGGAGCGCATCAGCCACGTGGTCAACTACGACATCCCGCACGACACCGAGTCGTACGTGCACCGGATCGGGCGCACGGGGCGCGCCGGCCGCAAGGGCGACGCGCTGCTGTTCGTGGCACCTCGCGAGCGCCACCTGCTGCGCGCGATCGAGCGCGCCACCCGGCAGCCGCTGGAGGAGATCGGCCTGCCGTCGGTCGAGGACGTCAACGCGCAGCGCGTGACGAAGTTCGGCGACTCGATCACCGAGAACCTCGGCTCCGATCACCTGCCGATGTTCCGCCGGTTGATCGAGAACTACGCGGGCGAGCACGACGTGCCGCTGATCGACATCGCGGCAGCGCTGGCGCTGCAGTCCCGCGACGGCGAGTCGTTCCTGCTGCGCCCGGATCCGCCCGAGCGCAAGGACCGGGACCGGGACCGCGACCGGGATCGCGACCGGAAGGACCGGGATCACGACCGGGATCGGGATCGCACTCCCTCGATCCACCGCGTCACCGGTCGGCCGATGACGCAGTACCGGATCTCGGTGGGCAAGCGCCATCGGGCCACGCCGGGCTCGATCGTGGGCGCGATCGCGAACGAGGGCGGCCTGCGCCGCAGCGACTTCGGGCACATCAGCATCCGAGGCGACCACAGCCTCGTCGAACTGCCCGACGACCTGCACCAGGACGTGTTCGACGCGCTGGCCAAGACGCGTATCTCGGGGCAGCTGATCAACCTCGAACCGGACTCGGGTGCACCGGCGGGCCGGCCGGCGGGCGGCAAGCCACGGTTCAGGGCGGGGCGAAAGCGCCCGTGACCGCGGGAACGGCACCCATCCTGTATTAACCTCTCCCTCAGGTGTAGCTCACGCGTCGGATGCGCGTGCCGCTTCCGGCCCCGTCGGGGCCGGCCGACAAGAGAGATATCGAGTGATGACCGACGCGGGCGACGGGCGCGAACCGGACGGTCGGCGTGCCCGGGCGGGGACAGCGGGACGTGCCGCCGATCCGGACCGCGCCGCCGCCGGTGGCGACCGTCACGGCGGCGATCGCCACGACAAGGTGCTGCGTCTGCTGCAGTACCTGCACGACCTCGCCCGCAGCCGCTCGGCGCTCGCCCGCGACCTCGACGACCAGCTCGGCGTCATCGAGCTCGCGGACCTGGGGGAGCGGTGGCGCGCCGACACGGCCCCCGGGGCGACCATCGTCACCGTCGGCAACCGGGATGCCGGCGACCCCGCGAGTCCGTATGCGCGCCTGCTGCGGATGTACGACGAGATCACCGAGCACCCGGAATCGCTCGAGCTGGTGTTGGCGTCGGGCCTGCTGACGGCCCGCTCGGGCGACACCAGGATCCGCGCGCACATCCTCACGCAGCCGGTGCTGCTCGAGCGCGACAAGCGCGGCAAGTCGATCTCGGTGGTGCTGCCGCGGGATTCGGCGCCCCGCTTCGAGGACGCGCTGCTGCTCGCGGGTCTCGACGGATTCGACCTGTCGGGCTCGGCGGAGCTGCAGGCCGAGCTGCGGGAGTCGGTGCGCACGGTGGTCGATCCCGCGTGCGCGCGGTTCACCGAGCGCTGGCGGTCGCGCGCCGTGACGCTCGACGGTGCGCGGATCAGCCCGTCGCCCGCGCTGGTGCTGCGGACGCGCGGCTCGTCGCCGCTGCTCGCGTTCTACGACGCCATGCTCGCGTGGGCGTCCGACGGTGACCGGCCCCTCCCGCCGGGGCTGGTGCAGCTGATCGACGCCGTGGAGGTCGACGAACGCCTGCAGATGCTGGCGGACTGCGGCGGGGCCCCGCCGCGGCAGCTCGTGCAGGATGCCTACTACGTGCTCCCGTCGAACGTGGAGCAGCGGGACATCTTGGCGCGCATGGGATCCGACTCCGGTGTGGTGGTCGAGGGGCCGCCCGGGACGGGTAAGACGCACACCATCGCCAACCTGTTGGCGGCACTGCTAGCCAAGGGGCAGCGGGTGCTGGTGGTGAGCGAGAAGGCGCACGCGCTCGCGGTGCTCGAGGACATGCTGCCGCCTGATCTGCGCAAGCTCGTGGTGTCGATGACCGACGTGACGCAGGACGGCGCCGCGTCGCTGGCCGCATCCGTCACCGAGATCGCCACCCGCAAGTCCACGTTCTCCGAACCGCTCATCGAGGCCGAGCTGAAAGACCTGCGTGGCAAGCGGGATCAGGCGATCGAGCGGCGCGAGGAGCTGATGCGTCAGGTGTGGCGACTGCGCAGCTCCGAGAGCGAGACGTCGGAGTGGATGGAGTCCGGCTACTCGGGACGGCCCGCCGAGGTGGTCGAGCGGGTCCGCGCCGACGCGCCGCGCTACTCCTGGTTGCCCGCCCCCGTGTCCGGGGCGGTTCCGCCGTTGGACACCAACGAGTTCGGCCGTCTGGTGTCCCTCCTGCGCCGCAACTCCGACCTGTTCGCCCGGCGCCTCTCGCACAACCTCCCCGACCTCGGCTCCGCCGTACCCGGATTCGACCGGATCGAGCAGCTGTGTGCGGTCGTGGACCGCGCACCGTCGGGTGGCGACGAGAGCGGGTTCGCCGAGCTGCGCGGCGCCGTGGATCCCGCGGCGCTGGCCGAGATCCGTGCGCGCGCCGACGCGGCGGCCGAGCGCCTCGAGGTGGTGCGTCGCTACCCGGACGAGGCGCGCCGGCTCGCGGAGGACAACCTGCTGGGCGAGCGCGGCCACGTCGCCGGCCGGCTCGCCGGGCTCGATGACGTTCTCGCCGCCGCGGTGGCCGACGACGAGGTGCTGGGCGGTACGCGCGTGCAGTTCTCCGAGGTACCCGGGGCCCCCGCCCGCGCGGCGCTGGACCGCTATGCGGCGCATCTCGAGAGTGGCGCGACACCGAGGCGGCGGTTCCGCCGGCCGGAACAGAAGGACTTCGAGGCGACCGGCCTCGAAGTGCGTGTCGACGGTACGGCGCTGACCGGCGACACCGCCGACAGCGCCGGGTTACGCGCCGCGGCACGCCATCTGGCGGTCGAGGATGCGATCGAGCGGATCGGTGGCGCGCTCTCGGGCGTGGGTCTCCCGGCGCCCGAGGCAGACCCGCGCGGCGAGTCCGGACAGTCGCGCTCCGCGCGCCTCAGCGCCGCCGGCGACCAGCTGCGCCGCGCCCAGAACGCGCTGGCGCTCGTGGCCGACCGCGACAGGCTGCTCGCCGCGCTGTCCCCGGTAGCCTCACACGTCACCAGTCCCCGTGATCTACAGCAGCTCTCGGACCTCGTCCGGGGTGTCCGCCGAAGCAGCGGCGCGTCCGGCGCACGGGATGCGCTGGGCGAGCTCGCCGATATCCGCACCCGCGTCGTCGACATCGTCGAGCGTGGCCCGTCGCCCGAGGGCGATGCGTTGGTCGCCGCGCTGTCCGGTCACGACTACGGCCGCATCCAGGCGGCTCGCCGGGCATGGGACGTCGCCCGCCGTGAGCGCGACGACCGCGGCGCCCTGGACCTGCTGGCGCTGCGGCTGCGTACCAAGGCCCCCGCGCTGCTCGACCTGGTGGCGTCGACCGCGCGAGATCAGGTGTGGAACAGCCGGATCCCGGAGTTCTCCAACGCGTGGGCGTGGCGCCGCGCGTCCGACTGGGTGGCCGAGCGGGCCAAGCCGGACGACGACGCGCGCATCGAGGACGAACTGCACGCCGCCGAGCAGGACGTGGCGCACTACACCACCCGGATCGCTACCGCCGAGGCGTGGCAGCGCTGCCTGTACCGCATCACCTACGACGAGATCCGGGCGTTGCACGCCTACCGCGACCACATCGCCAACATCGGGCGTGGTTCGGGTCGGCATGCCGAGCGGTTCCGTGTCGCGGCGCGCGAGGCGATGCGGCAGGCCCAAGGGGCGATTCCCGCCTGGATCATGCCCATCTCCCAGGTGGTGGCCACCCTGCCGCCGGAGCTGGGGCTGTTCGACGTCGTGATCGTTGACGAGGCCAGCCAGGCCGAGGTCACCAGCGCGTTCCTGCTGTGGCTGGCGCCGCGGATCATCGTGGTGGGCGACGAGAACCAGTGCGCCCCCTCGAGTTCCATCGGGGCGGATCTCGACGAGGTGTTCGCCCGCCTGGACGCGCAGCTGCCGGACGTGCCTCCGTACCTGCGCGACGGCCTGACCCCGCGGTCGAGCCTGTTCACGTTGTTGCGCACCAGGTTCGGGTCTACGATCCGCCTGCGCGAGCACTTCCGGTGCATGCCGGAGATCATCGACTTCAGTTCGCGACAGTTCTATTCGGCCGCGCCGCTGATCCCGGTGCGGCACTACGGCGCCGACCGCCCCGTGCCGCTGCGCGTCACCCGGGTGGCGGGCGGCCAGGCCGAGGGTGTCGGCTCGAAACTGATCAATCCCAAAGAGGCGCAGGCGATTGCGGATGCCGTTGCGGGTATGGTGGCCGATCCCGTGTACGCCGGCCGCTCGATCGGCGTGATCGTGCTGCAGGGGCAGGCGCAGGTCGACGAGCTGTACCGGCGGCTGCGCGCCACCGTCGACCCCGACGAGTGGGATGCGCGCCGGCTGCGTGTGGGCACACCGCCCGACTTCCAGGGCGACGAGCGCGACGTGGTGTTGCTGTCGATGGTGGTGTCGTCTGGGCACCGGTTCGTCTCGCTCACCGGCCGCGACTTCCAGCGCCGGTTCAACGTGGCCGCCTCCCGCGCGCGGGATCAGATGTGGCTCTTCACATCCGTGGACGCCGACGAGCTGCGCGAGACCGACCTGCGGCGCTCGCTGCTCGAGTACATCAGCCGCGCGGACGTCGAGATCGCGCCGCCGATGCCCACCGGTGTCCCCACCGACCGTCGTGTCGAGCCCTTCGGCAGCCTCTTCGAGCAGCAGGTGTTCGTGCGGCTGGCGGACATGGGCTACCACGTCAACCCCAAGGTCACGGTGAACAACCGCGTCGTCGACCTGGTGGTGACGGGGGAACACGCCCGGCTCGCGGTGGAGTGCGACGGTGCCGACTTCGTCTCGACCCCCGAGCAGGCGCGCTCGGACCTCGAACGCGAGCGCGAACTCCGTAGGTGCGGTTGGGAGTTCGTGCGGGTCCGGGAGTCCGTGTTCCGGATCGACCCCGATGCTGCGATAGCCGTGGTGGTCGCCGCGCTGCAGCGACGCGGCGTGGCGCCGTTGACGCTACAGCGGGCGATCACGACCGGCGACCGTGACGGTGGATGGCGGCCCGTGGGGCTCGACATCGACAACGACTGAGACGCGCCCCGAGAAGGACCCGATCGCCGCCGCGAGCGCTCATGTGGCGTCGGCGGCGGTGACGGGGTCGGTCTCCGGAACCGTGGGCTTACGCCAAACCGGCGGCCCACTCGTCGGCGGTGGTCACCGTCGCCTGCCGGGGGAACACCTTCTCGGTGAGCACCCGGTGTACCTCGGGGTCGAAGTCGGCGCACGCGTCGGCGAGCACCGTGAGGCGGAAGTCGAGGTCGGCGGCCTGCCGCAGGGTCGATAGCACCACGCCGCTGGTGCTGATCCCGGCGAGCACCAGGGTGTCGGCGTCCAGCCCGCGGAGCAGCACGTCCAGCCCGCTACCCGTGAATGCGCTGACGCGCCGCTTGACCAGCACCACCTCGCCCGGCAGGGGTGCGACGGCCTCGTGCACGGCGGTGGCCGGGTCGTCCTCGGTCATCCCGCCGCCGCTCGCGGCGAGGGCGCTGAACGAGAGATTCGAGGCCGCGACCTCGGGGTAGCCGGGGCGGAACGCGACGCGCACGAACACCACGGGGATCGAGTGGCTCCGGGCGGCGGCGACCGCGCGGGCGGCTGTGGCGAGCACATCCGGGGCTCCGGCACGCTCGACGATGCCGTTCTGGAAGTCCATGACGAGGAGGGCAGTGGTCATGGAGACCAAGATAGTCAGTCTTGGCTTATCAGTCCAAACTTACAATCAGCTGCGCGAGAACTCCGAGGCTCGGCGCACCAACTCGGCGTCGGGCGTGATGCCGGTGTACAGCGCGAACTGCTCGGCGGCCTGCAGTGCGATCACCTCGGCGCCGGTGACGACAGGCGCGCCCGCAGTCCGCGCAGCCCGGATCAGGGGGGTGTCGGGGGGCATCGCCACCACGTCGAAGACGGCCGCGGCGGACGCGATGAGCTCGGCGGGGAACGACAGATCGCCGGCGGCCGGTGCGCCGGCCATCCCGATGGGCGTGACGTTGACCAGCACCCGCGTCCCGGTCGGTGCCTCGGCGGCGTAGCGGAAGCCGTAGGCGTCCGCGAGCGCGGTGCCGGTCGCGGCGTTCCGCGCCACCACCGTCACGTCGGCGAACCCCGAGTCGCGCAGCGCCGCGACCACCGCCTTGGCCATGCCGCCGGAGCCGTGCACGGCGGTCGGGAGCGCCGGGTCCACGGCGTGCGAGCGCAGCAGCGACGCGACGGCCGAGTAGTCCGTGTTGTAGGCGTGCAGCACGCCCAGCTCGTTGACGATCGTGTTCACCGACTCGATCGCCGCAGCCGATGGCTCCATGACGTCCACCAGATCGATCACGGCCTCCTTGAACGGCATCGACACCGCGCAGCCGCGGATCCCCAGACCCCGCACACCCGCGATCGCGGCCGGCAGGTCGGTGGTCGTGAACGCCTTGTACAGGTAGTCGAGGCCCAGCTCCCGGTAGATGTAGTTGTGGAACCGGGTCCCGATGTCGCTCGGGCGGCCGGACAGGGAGATACACAGCGTGGTACCGCGATTGGGCATCCGGATCAGCGCATCGTCGGTCACCGGATCAGCTTAGCCGTGGCCAGGCGCGCACGATTCGGGAACCGCGGAGCGCGCTCGTGCGTCCAATTGGTATGGGGCGGGACTGATATGGGGTTCACGGGGGTCGAGTACACGGATTTCAGCGGGTGGTCGACGGCGGAGGTGTGCGCGTTCGCGCGGTCGCTGGACGGCGAGGCTGTGGCGGCCGACGGCCGCGCGGTGGCCGCTGCGGCGGAACGGCTCGCCGACAGCCTCGCGGAGCTCGAGGCGGACGTGGGGCGACTTCGCGATCGCTGGCAGGGCGAGGCGGCCGACGGTGCCTTCGACCGGATCGCGCGGTTCGTCGCCGCGTCGTACGACGCGGGGGCGTCGGCGGGCACCCTGGCCGGCGCCGTCGACGACCTGGCCGGGATCGCCGCCCGCACCCGCACCGAGTTCGCCGATCCGCCCACGTCGACCGACATGTGGAACAGGGCGGCCGAGCGGGCCGCAGTGGCGGCCGCGCTGCGCAGCCGGTACTCCGAGCCGATCGCCGCCGCGAACGGCGGGCTGTCCGAGCATCCCGTCGCCGCCGCACCGGTCTTCACTTGGATCCTGCCGATGGATCTCACCAAGCGCGATGCCGCGGACGGCGAGTCGGTGGCCGACACCGCCTCGTCGGGGGAGACGGCCGGGACGGGGGCGGACGGGACGGAGGGGGCCGGGTCGGGGGCGGCCGACCGGGCTGCCGACGCGGGCGGCGCCGGCGCCG